>USHT01000130.1 GCA_900554455.1 uncultured Collinsella sp. | reverse complement strand
GCCGCAGCCGATTCGACGGCACTCGAGGCAGGCGCATCGGCAACCTTGGGATGCTTCAAGAAGTCGGGAATCTGAGGTGCTGCCGAGACAGGATTCACGGCAAACGGCGGCTCGAACTCGTCGATCTTATCGGGGTCGTCTTCCATCGAAAGCTGGCCGGTTACCTGGTCGCGCTTTGCATGGCGACGCGGCAGCAAAGTTGTCTTTGCGGTCTCAATCGGAGCCTCGTCGTCCTCGTCATCGCCCTCGGTGAGCTCAATCTCGCTATCGGACCAAGACGGGTCGGGCTCGCTTGTATTGAGCTTAGGCGCAGCCTTGCCCTTCTTGGCATGGCGGCGCGGCAGCAGCGTCGTCTTAGCGCGCTCAACCTCAACCGACTCGGACACGTCGACAAACGGATTCTCGTCCTCGTCGTCATCGTCCAAAACCGGGTCCACATCGTTGCCCATGACCGTGGTCACGGCAGCATCGGAGCCCTTTTGACGAAGAATGCTCAGGTGCGGACGGGCAACGCCGGGCACCGACAGGGCTTCGTCGTCACCCCACGGACTCGCGTTAACATCGGCACGACGGCGCTCGGCAAAATCGGCCGCGCGGTCGCGAGCAGAGCGCAAAACGCCGCCCACCGAAAAGCCGATGATGACCAAGCCCACGACGACAAGGCCCAACAGGACTACCATCGCGATAGGCTTACCCAGGGCATTCTGCAGCGCACTCGCAATAAACGCACCGATGTAGCCACCCGAGGCGGACAAATTTTGCGGCGTGAACATAAGGTCACACGAGACACTCGTACCCGGCACCATCAGCGAAAGAATGGAGACGACGGCGATAAAGACCACGGCGCCGCCCGCAACAGAGCGCACGTTGAGCGGCGAGTCCTCGCCTAAAAAGAGCGTGGCGGCAAACAGCAAAATGACGATCGGCAGCACGTAGGCGCCCAGACCAAAGCCCAGGTGGTAGAAACCGGCAACCGCAGCCGTAACGGGTGCAGTCGCCGGCGAAATCACGGCAATGAAGGACGCAATCGCCAAAACGGCTATGACCACGCCGGCGATATCGCGGTTGGCCGAGGGCTCGACCAGGGGCTCAAAATCGTCGAAGTCGGTCTCGTGGCCCTTATTGGCACGAAGATGGGAACCGGCACCCTTAGCAGATGCCGGTTGGTTGTTGGCTTTATTGCCTTTGGCGTTTTGTGCAGATCCGCGCGCCAAACTAAACCTCCATGACGACCGGGATGATCATCGGACGAGTGCGCGTACGACTCCAGATAAAGTTAGAGAGCGAGTCGCGCACGGCCTTGCGAATGGCATCGGAACCGCTGCTCGTAAAGCTGAACTTGCCCTTCTCAATCGTCTTCATAATAGACGCGGAGGCATCCTCGGAGAACTGGTCGTCGATGGCAAACGAGACGCCGCGGCCCGAGAACTCGATGGCCTCAATCTTCTTGTGCTTGAGCGAGACGATGGCGACGGCCGTGACCATACCGTCATTGGCGAGCTTCTGGCGATCGCGCAGGACGATGGGGTCGGTATCGCCGATACGCAGGCCGTCGACGTAGACGACGCCGGACTCGACGGGCGTACCACGCTTGACGATACCACCGCGCATCTCGAGCGTGTCGCCGTTATCGAGGATAAAGATGTGATCATCCTTGATGCCCATCTTGCGGGCCAGCTGGGCATGGGCGCGCAGATGCACGGCCTCACCGTGAACCGGCATAAAGTACGTGGGCTTGGCCATGGCCATCAGGAGCTTAAGCTCCTCCTGGCTGCCGTGGCCCGAGACGTGGACAAGAGCACGGTTCTTATCCCACACGTCGCAGCCGAGCTTGGCCAGACTGTTGACGACCTGCTGGACGGCCTTCTCGTTGCCAGGAACGGGAGTTGCCGAAAGGATGACGGTATCGCCCTCGTGGATGGAGAGCGTCTTGTGCTCACCGTTGGCCATGCGGGACAAGGCCGACAGCGGCTCGCCCTGCGAACCGGTGCACATGACGACGATCTTGTCGTCGGGCAGGTTATCGATATCGAAGGCATCGATGATATCGGCATCGTCGATGTTGAGGTAGCCCAGCTCGCGCGCGACGCGGGTGTTGGTGAGCATGGAGCGACCGGTCACAACGACCTTACGGCCGCACTTGCGGGCGGCATCGCAGATCTGCTGCAGGCGATGGATATGGCTCGAGAACGACGCGACGAACACGCGACCCGGGGCGTTCTTGATGGCATGCAGTAGGTTGGGACCAACCTCGGCCTCGGACTTGGTAAAGCCGGGAACCGTGGCATTGGTGGAGTCGGACAGCAACAGGTCGATGCCCTGCTTGGCAAAGCGGCTGATAGCGGCATAGTCGGGCGTGACACCATCGATGGGCGTCTGGTCGAGCTTAAAGTCGCCAGTGTGCATAACGGTGCCCTGATTGGTGCGAATGAACACGCCCAGAGCGCCGGGGATGGAGTGCGTCATCGAGAAGAAGTCGAGCGAGATGCCGCCGAGGTTGACATGGCTGCCGCCCTTAACCTCGCGGAACTTGGGTGCGCGGATGCGGAACTCAGAAAGCTTGCCTTCGATAAAGCCAAGCGTCAGCTTGCTCGAGAAGATGGGCACCTTATTGTTGAGGTCCTGCAGCAGATACGGAAGCGAACCGGTGTGGTCCTCGTGGCCGTGGGTGACGACGATACCGCGGAGCTTCTCCTCGTTCTCCAGAACATAGGTGTAGTCGGGAAGCACCAGGTCAATACCGGGCTGGGAATCGTCGGGGAACATGAGGCCAGCGTCAACGAGCACCATGTCGTCGCCGCATTCGAAGACCGTCATGTTCTTGCCGATGCCGTCAAGGCCGCCGAGCGGAATGATCTTCAAGGGAGATGATTTTTTAGCTGCCATAGATTAGTGTGGTTTCCTTTCTTCGAAACGGGTCTGGAACAACCGACGGGGCGCTTCTGGCAAACCGACCGCCGGGAACGTACAAACATGCATCGCAGAGTCGATGCAATAACCACAGTATGATACCCATTTGCACAACAACAGACCACCCATGCATCAAAGCCCCATCTGAACCTGTGTATCCCGCCGGTCAGGGCTCAGCGGCCCCGGCACGGGCTAAGTTTCCTGCTCTACAGTCCTGCTCACGACGGAGGCCACATTAAGTGGCCTCCTGTTCGTGCGGAACTCGCGATAAACTTAACCCCCACACCCCTCACGCGGCGGGCAACCGTCGTTGGGCTTATCACTGACACGAATAAACCGCTTGCATATCGTCTGCTGGCTTGGCACGGTACAATACTTGCAGCTTTAATTCATAAATTAGTGGAGTTATTGATGGCAGAATCTCGTGCGGAGCGTAAGGCTCGTCGTGCTTTGATTGAGGCGGCTGAGGGGTCAGAGGAGAAAAAATCTTCTAAGAAATCCAAGTCGTCTCAGGACGCGAAGGGTAAGTCGGCCAAGGGCAAGGCTAAGGTCAAGCGTCCCGGCTCTCGTCGGAACGAGGATAAGGCATCTCAGACTCGCTCCAAGCGCTCGCATAAAGATCGGGTTTCGTCTGCGCGTAAGGCTGTGGACCCCAAGTCCCCCTGTTCGATCATGAAAGCTTGCGGTGGCTGCGCGGCGCTCAATCGTCCTTATAAGAAGCAGCTCGCCGCCAAGCAGGCTGCTATGGAGGAGCTTTTTGCTTCGCTTTGCGAGCGTGAGGGCATTGCTGTAGATCCTATTCGTGGTATGGGTGTCACCCTGGGCGACCCGGGTAAATATCCTGCGCCGCGTGGCTTTCGTCATAAGGCTGCCACTCCCTTTGCTCCCGGTAAGGAGGGCGCCGTCCGTTGCGGTTTCTTTGAGCGCGGCACGCACAAGATCGTTGCCGTACCCGAATGCCCCGTCGAGGCACCGGGCGCCCGTCAGATTCTCAACGGCATCGCACGCGAAGCTGAGCGGCTGCATATTCCCGCCTTTAATGAGGACAAGCATCTTGGTTTACTTCGCTATGCCGTCGTCCGCTGCGGTTGGCGTACCGACCAGGTCATGGTTACGCTCGTGACCGCCCAGCGTGACTTACCGCATGCGCAGGAGTTCTTTGAGGCTGTCGCCGCACTCAATCCGCACATCGTCACCGTCGCCCAAAACATCAACGGACGTCCCGGCAACGCCATCCTCGGCGAGGAAACCCGCATTGTATATGGCGCCGAGTGCATGCGCGACCAGCTGCTCGGCTGCGAGTTCGATATCTCCCCCACCGCGTTCTACCAGACCAACCCGCAGCAGACCGAGCTGCTCTATCAGCTCGCGATTGACGGCATGGACCTGCAGCAGGGCGACGTACTCATGGATGCCTATTGCGGTAGTGGAACTATCGGCCTGTGCGCAGCCAAAG
>USHT01000129.1 GCA_900554455.1 uncultured Collinsella sp. | reverse complement strand
TACATGTCATTATGAAAATCATGTCTGTCACTGCGCGCACGGTGTTCCGCTGTACCCGAAACCGCGCGAGGCACTGCTCCGCTTTTCGCACGCCAGAAAGGGCTGGCCCCGATAACTCGGAGCCAGCCCTGAGTCGTCTGACGTGGGGATCGCAGTCCGCTACTTGAGCTTCAGCGCCTCCATCATGGGCACGGCAGCATCCCAGTCGATCTTCCAGCCGATCGACACACGGACGGTTTCACCCGTCGCGGGAGCCGTCGCAAACAGCGTATGGCCGTTGTCGGGACCGGTAAAGCGCAGCCACGTTATGCCGTTGTACTCGACCTGGTCGGTTGTTGTCTCCTTGCCTTCGTAGACCTGCTCTAGGCTTGCAACCTCTTCCTCCGGCGAGCGCGGGAAAATGCTGATGTTCAGGCGTCCTCCAGTCTCGTCGTGGAAGAAGTCTGCCTTTTCGTGCTCTTCGTTGGACGAATCCAGCGCGTACCCATCGGCAGCCTCGATACTGTACGATGCGCAATCGATGCCGGTCATATTGGCCGCATCACCAGAATCGGCCACACCGCCGGCAGCCTTGAACTCCTTGGTCTCGCATCCCGTGGTGTCAAAGTGCATGGCCTCATGATTCTTGGCAGGGGCGTAAGCGTCTACGAACTCGACAGTGATGGGCCCGTAGTACGCCGTCTTGGGCGCCCAGAAGTAAACATACTCAACGGTCTCGCCCGGACCGATATCTGGCCTCTCGGAAAGGTCAATTCCCTTGTGCAGATCATCGGGAGCTTCGCTTGCGACGTAGTCGAGCACAGCCGCCTTGCCGGAAGTAAACAACGGGTCGCCTGCCTCAAGATCGCCCTGAGCAGCATGCACGTTAAAGGAACTGAACGTCCTGTTCTTTGTGTTGTTGTTGGTAATCTTGATGTGCAGGTAAAAGCCGTCCTGCTGCTTGGCATCACCGCGATAGAACGTACCGTGAGCCACAGACTCATAGGTAATGCCTGCTACCTCGACCGTCTGCGAATCATAGGCCTTGGCCTTCTTGGACTTCTCCTGCACAGAGCCGTTCCCGCCCGAGCCACTCGGCGCATTACCGCCGCAGCCGGCAAGCGTACACGCCAACACAGCCGAAAGCGCCACGGTGGGAATTCCTAACAGCAGCTTCCTTGTCACGGGCTTCATCATCCTCACCGCTCCTTTCGCTTGCAGCTCATCCGTTGCCCGAGGCCTTCGTCGTCCCGTGGCATCGGCTTCCACAATGAGCGTATGACGAAACACGGCGCCGGCGAAGTGACCCGTGGCCCAAATAACGACCCACCAGCGTTCCTTATGGGCCAAAAGAACTCGCACATGCACGCCCCCGGCCCATAAAACGAGACGCCTGTCCCAATGTTCGATTCGATCCAACAATCCGCACGACACGTTTTCGACAACGTATCCAACCGCAAACGCAGCAAGACGCATTCGGCCGCCTTCAAATTTACTCGGGCAGAACCGACTCGGTTTTGTCCGAGTAAACTCGAGCATAAACTGATCCATGCGATACAATTAACTCGGACAAAACCGAGTCGGAAGGAACCGAGTAAGTGGAATTTATTGGCAGGGAGCGTGAGCTCGCCCGTATTAAGAAAACGCTCAAAGCACCCGAGCAGCGCAATGTTCTCATTTACGGCAGGCGTCGCGTCGGAAAAAGTGAGCTCATCAAGCAGGCGCTAACCGATTTGTCGGACGTCGCAACGGTCTATTACGAGTGCCGCCAAACCTCCGAGGCAGACAACCTCGAGAGTCTGTCCGCCCTTGTTGCTGAAACGCTGAGCTTTCCTCCGCTCGCCTTCACAGGCATCCGCGAGCTCATCGAATTTCTGTTTGCCCAAGCCAAAGACAAGAACATTACCCTCGTTCTCGACGAATACCCCTACTTGAGAGATGCGGTTAAAGGCTTAGACAGCATTCTTCAGACCTCAATCGACGCCCACAGGGAAGACTCACGTTTAAACATTGTCCTGTGCGGCTCCTACGTTGAGATTATGAAATCCCTCATCGAGCATGAAAGCCCCCTCTACGGGCGAATTGATCTCGCGCTTGAGCTTAAGCCCATGGATTACTTTGACGCTGCGAAGTTCTATCCCGCGTTCTCGCCCGAGGACAAGGTGCGGCTCTATAGCGTTTTTGGCGGTATCCCCTTTTACAATCGCCTCATCGATCAATCCCAAAGCGTACGCGACAACATCATCGAGCTCGTCACGGAACCTGGCGCCCGCTTAGAAAGCGAGGTGCCGTCCTATCTCAACGCCGAGATCTCGAAGATGACCAACGCCAACGAAGTTTTCGGGGCTCTCGCACAAGGCTACTCCCGTTGGGGGGACGTGCTGGCACAGTCGCACGTCTCGAGCGGTCCGGCCATGGCAGACGTGCTCGACAAGCTCATGTCACTCGAAATCGTCCAAAAGCGTGCACCCATCAACGACCCTACGAACAAGCGCAAGTCTGGCTACTTTGTAGTGGATCCGCTTTCGCTCTTTTACTATCGCTATGTTTTCCGCAATGCCTCAGCGCGTCAGCTGCTCGACCCGGAAGTCTTCTATGATCGTCACGTCTTCCAAGACTTCGAGGAAAACTACGTTCCTCATATGTTCGAGGAGATCTGCCGTCAATACCTCGTGCGGCAGAACAGGACCGGCAAGATCGAACCGGCTTTCGACGCCATAGGCAAGTACTGGTACGACGACCCCGCAAACAAAACGAGCGGCGAATTCGATGTGGTAACGCAAGACCCCGAGGGCTACGCATTCTACGAAGCAAAGTTCCGCAAATCCCCCATCACGCAAAAAATGGTCGACGAGGAAATCGCCCAAGTCGAGGCAACGGGACTCAAGTGCCATCGCTATGGATTCTTCTCCCGTTCGGGCTTCGAAGCTGGCGAAAGCGATCGAACCGTCTTCATCGACCTGCCGCAGATGTTTGGATAGGACAGGACAGGTCCCTCCCGCATTCCAAGCATTCATTATCTAATCGAACGGTTGTTCGATGGATTTCGTGTTGGTTGGAATCGTCTGTGGGCTGGGCTATGCTACCTTGACTATCTATATGACTTAAACGCAGCAAAGGAGCACCGAGAGAGCGAGTATGGCAAAAAACACCGCAAACTATGGTAACGACAGTATCCGCCAGCTCAAGGACGAGGAGCGCGTACGCCTGCGCCCTGCCGTCATCTTTGGCTCGGACGGGCTCGACGGCTGCGCGCATGCCGCCTTCGAGATCCTGTCCAACGCCGTTGACGAGGCGCGCCAGGGCTACGGCAAGCTCATCACCCTTACCGCCTTTCGCGATGGCTCCATTCAGGTAGAGGACAACGGCCGCGGCTGCCCGCTCGACTGGAACCCCTCCGAGAAGCGCTTTAACTGGGAGCTCGTCTTTTGCGAGCTCTACGCCGGCGGCAAATACAACAACAACCAGGGCGGTGACTACGACTTCTCGCTCGGTACCAATGGCCTGGGCTCGTGCGCGACCCAGTACGCCTCCGAGTACATGGACGTCACGGTTTGGCGCGATGGCAACAAGTACTCCCTGCACTTTAAGAAGGGCAAGGTTGTCGGCGCCAAGAAGAAGGCACTCGAGATTGAGCCCAGCGACGAGAACCGCACCGGCACCACCATCAAGTGGCGCCCCGATCTTGAGGTCTTTACCTCGATCAGCATTCCCCACGACTGGTATCGCGAGACCATGCGCCGCCAGGCCGTGGTCAACGCCAACGTGACCTTCCGCCTGCGCATCGAGGGCGACGATGGCGAGTTTTCCGAAGAGGATTTTTGCTATCCCAAGGGCATCGAAGACTACGTGCTCGAGAAGGTCGGTACCGACTACCTCACCGAGCCTTTCTTTATCGAGGCCGACCGTCGAGGTCGCGACCGCGAGGACCTGCCCGACTACAACGTGAAGATTACCGCGTGCATGTGCTTCTCGCGCACCTTCATGATGCAGGAGTACTACCACAACTCATCGTGGCTCGAGAATGGCGGCTCGCCCGAGAAGGCTGCCCGTAGCGCTCTGACCAGCGCCATCGATGCCTACATTAAGCAACAGGGCAAGTACAACAAAAACGAGAGCGGCATCAAATGGCAGGACGTCCAGGACTGCCTGGTGCTGGTGACCAACTGCTTCTCCACCCAGACGTCCTACGAAAACCAGACTAAGAAGGCCATCAACAACCGCTTTATCCAGCAGGCTATGACGGCCTTCTTTAAGGAGCGCCTCTCGACTTACTTGATCGAGAACAAAGACGCCGCCAACAAGATCATGGAGCAGGTGCTCATCAACAAGCGTTCGCGCGAGAACGCCGAGAAAACGCGCCAGAGTATCAAAACCAACCTGCAGCAGAAGACCGACATGGCCAACCGCGTGCAGAAGTTCGTGGACTGC
>USHT01000128.1 GCA_900554455.1 uncultured Collinsella sp. | reverse complement strand
ACACGTCCTCTGAAAAATACGTATCTGAACTAATTGTCCAGGGAAGGTTGTCGAGGGGTAGAAAAAGGGTCGGAAGCGAGCTTCCGACCCTTTAAAAACACCAAAGATGATGAGATGCACGCTGGATTACAGCGCGAAATCGCCGCCGACGAGCGTGGAGACGGGCTCCTCGTGGTAAACGGCGGAGATGGCCTGAGCGAACTCCTCGGCGACCGAGATGGTCTTGATCTTGCCGCCCACCTCGACGGGAATAGCGTCGGTGACGACGCACTCGACGATCGGGGCGTCGTTCAGGCGCTCGATGGCCGGACCGGAGAAGATGCCGTGGGTGGCGCAGACGTAGATGTCGCCAGCACCCATAGCCTTGAGCTCCTTGACGTTGGCGCACAGGGTGCCCGCGGTGTCGATCATGTCGTCGTTGATGACGCAGGTCTTGCCCTTGATGTCACCGATGATGCCCATGACCTCAGCGGCGTTGTGGCGCGGACGGCCCTTGTGGGCGATGGCCAGGTCGCAGCCGAGCATGTCGGACAGCTTCTTGGCGGCCTTGGCACGACCCACGTCGGGGGAGACGACAACCAGGTTGTCGGTGTCGAAGTGCATGTCGTTGTAGTACTGGCCAAACAGCGGCAGTGCGGACAGGTGGTTGACCGGGATATCAAAGAAGCCCTGGATCTGACCCTGGTGCAGGTCGAGGGTGATGATGCGGTCGACACCGGCGCGCTCGAGCAGGTTGGCGACGAGGCGGGCGGTGATGGGCCGGCCTTGCGGTCCTGGCGGGCATAGCCGTAGTGGGTGATAACGGCGGTGATGGAGCGGGCAGATGCGCGCTTGGCAGCGTCGGTGGCGATGAGCAGCTCCATGAGCATGTCGTTGACGTTGCCGCCGGCCACGGACTGAATCAGGAAGACGTCGGCGCCGCGGACGGTCTCGTCGTAGCGGGCGTAAATCTCACCGTTGGCGAACTGCTTTAGCGTAAGGCCCGAAAGCTCGACCCCAAGGTACTCAGCGATCTTCTGAGCGAGGGGACGGTTGGAGGAACCGGAATACACGCGGATGGACTTGCGCATATTCTCCGACTTCTCGGGATCATTAATCGGCATTACCCTTCTCCTTTATACATCGAATGCCATATAGATGCCTTTTTGCATTGTAACCGTGCGGCGGGGTTAATCGGGTCTTGATAACGTCTTTACCGTCAACGGACACGAACCGACCACTCATCCGGTCGCGCAGGTCACGATAGAAAAAGGAGTCGTCCCCATGGAACAACTCCTTTTGTGTTTGGCGAAACGTTATGCCTCGTCGTCCTCGTGCAGACGGCGGCGATAATCGGCGGCCCAGCCCTCAATATTTACCTGACGGGCGCGGCCCAGACCGAGTGCGTCGGCCGGAACCGGCTCGGTGATGACGGAGCCGGCGGCAACGAGTGCACCGTCGCCGATCTGAGCGGGCGCGACCATCATGGTGTCGGAACCGATGAAGGCATCCTTGCCGATGACGGTCTTGTGCTTGTGGACGCCGTCGTAGTTGCAGGTGATGGAACCCGCGCCCACGTTGACGCCGGAGCCCATGGTGGTGTCGCCGATGTAGGACAGGTGGGGCACCTTGGAGCCCTCGCCGATCGTGGACTTCTTGATCTCCACGTGCGTGCCGGCCTTGGAGCCGTCGAGCATATGGGTACCCGGGCGCAGGTAGGCGCGCGGGCCGCAGTCGACGCCGTTCTCGATGACGGCCTCGATGGCGATGGTCTCATCGATGATGCAGCCGCTGCCGACGGTGGTGTCGGTGAGGCGACTGTTGGGGCCGAGCTGGCACTCCTCGCCCACGGTGACGTGACCGATCAGATGCGTCTGCGGCCACACGACGGTGTCGCGGCCGATAACGGCATCGGGGCCGATCCAGGCCTGCGTGGGGTCGATGAAGGTGACGCCCTCGGCCATCCAGTGCTCGTTGATGCGGTCGCGCGCGATGGCGGTGAGCTGCGCGAGCTGGATGCGGCTGTTGACGCCCAGGCCGTCGCGGTAGTCGTCGCAGTGGAAGATGGAGACTGCCTGGCCGTGACCCTTGAGGATTTCGAGCATGTCGGGCAGGTAGTACTCGGATTGCGCGTTGTCGTTGCCGATCTCGTTAATGTGGGCGGCGAGCTGCGCGCCGTCGAAGGCGTAGCAGCCGGCATTGCACTCCAGCAGCGTGGCGGCCTGCTCGGGCGTGCAGTCCTTCTGCTCGATGATACGCTCGATCTGACCGTCGGCGCCCAGCTTGATGCGGCCGTAGCCGAAGGGGTCGGGCGGGGTCATGGTCATGACGGTGCAGGCGAGCTCGCCGGTAGCGACGGTCTGTGCGAACTTGGCGACGGTGTCGGCGGTGATGAGCGGCAGGTCGCCGTTGAGCACCACGACGGGGCCTTGCGCGATGCCGCAGGCCTCGAGCGCGACCTTCACGGCGTGGCCGGTGCCCAGGCGCTCGGTCTGCTCGACGCACTCGACCTTGGTGGCGCTGTTGGCGTAGGTGCCGTCGATAAGGGCGCGCATCTCGTCGGCGTGGCTGCCGATGACGACAACGACGCGGCTGCAGCCGGCCTTGATGGTAGCGTCGACGATCCACTGAACCATGGGCTTACCCAGGATCTTGTGCGAAACCTTGCAGTGGTTCGACTTCATGCGGGTGCCCTCGCCGGCAGCGAGGATAATTGCGGTTGCGTCCATGTGATCTCCTGTTACGTTATAGAGACGTGTGTTTGGAAACGATACACGGCGCAATATGATACCGCAGGCATATGTTGAGCGCGTAGCGATTGGTTTGCGGCGGTTGAGGCTTGCGCCGCCGGCATGGCGTTTGCACTGCTTGCGTGCGGCGTTGGCGGTGCTGCGGAGCTGTCGTTTGAGCGAGGGGACGGGGGTGCCCGTGGACAACATACGAGAGGAGTTTGGCGGCGAGCCCGTCGCGGCATTCTCGATGTCGCATCCAGCTGTGCCGGCGCTCTATATAGTGCTGACGCTGGGGCTCACCATGTTCTCGATGCAGCCGGTGCTGATTGCGCTGTCGCTTGCGGGCGGGCTGGCGTATGGATTTGCGACGCGTGGGGCTGCCCGCACGCTGGGCGCACTCCGCTGGCAGTTGCCGGTGATTTTGATTATCGCGCTGGTCAATCCACTGTTTAGCGCTTCGGGTTCGACGGAGCTGTTCCGTATTGGCATGCGCGCGGTGTATCTGGAGAGCATGGTATATGGCCTGTGCATGGGCGGGCTGTTTGTGGCGAGCGTGCTGTGGTTTGAGGCCGCGGCGTCGATGCTCGAATACGACAAGGTACTCGCACTGTTAGGCAACGCCGCGCCGGTGATCGCGCTTATGATCTCGATGTGCATGCGGCTTATCCCACAGTTTTTGCGCCGCGGCCGCACGGTGCTGGCGGTGCAGGACGCGATTGATGTACCGGGGCGTGCGCCGGCCGACCCCGTGCGCTCGCGCTTGCGGGCATCGAGTGTGTTGATGGGCTGGGGCATGGAAGATTCGCTGGAGCGCGCGGACGCGATGCGCTCGCGCGGGTGGGGTGCCGCGACGCGTCGTACGACGTATGCGCGGTATCGGCTGGGGCGCAGTGACGTTGCCGCGCTGGCCGGGCTCGTACTGTTTGGCGCTGCCGCGGTGGCGGTGGCGTGGACCGCGACGACGCAGTATTCGTTTTATCCGCAGCTCTCGGTGCCGGCGCCGTGGCCAGGCTATGTCGTGTACGCCGCCTGGATGGTGTTGCCTTGCGCGTTGCACGCGATTGATGAGAAGAGGTTTGGCTGATGGCTCGGTTGGATAGGGGCTCGGTGTCGGGCGCGGCGTGCGGCCCGGATATGCCGGCGATTGAGGTGCGGAGCCTGAGCTTCGCCTACCCCGGGGCTGATGCTGCGGTGCTCGAGGGGCTCGACTGGTCTGTTCCTCAAGGTGCATTTGCGCTGCTTGTCGGCGGTACCGGATCGGGTAAGTCGACGCTGCTGTCGCTGCTCAAACCCGAGATCGCTCCGGCGGGCGAGCGCACTGGCGATGCGCGCGTGCTGGGCGAGAACGTCGCCGACATGGATGTGCGGGCATCGGCGGAGCGCGTGGGCTATGTGTTCCAGGATCCCGAGAACCAGATCGTGTGCGAAACCGTGTGGCACGAGATGGCGTTTGGCCTGGAAAACTTGGGGCTAGCACGTGATGAGATGCGCCGTCGCGTAGCTGAGACCAGCTATTTCTTTGGGCTGGAAGATTGGCTTCACCGCGATACTGACACGCTTTCGGGTGGTCGCAAACAGTTGCTGTCGTTGGCGGCCGTTCTGGCGTTGCGCCCGCGCGTGCTGCTGCTCGACGAGCCCACGTCTCAGCTTGATCCGGTTGCGGAGAAGAATTTCCTGCATGCGCTGTTTCGTGTGAATC
>USHT01000127.1 GCA_900554455.1 uncultured Collinsella sp. | reverse complement strand
CGTTCCGATGAGCTACTTTAACGGACACAGCAAGGGCGACGTGCTCAGTCGCATCACCAACGACGTCGATACGCTCGGCCAGTCGCTCAACCAGAGCGTGACGCAGCTCATCACGTCGGTTACGCAGATTATCGGCGTGCTCGTCATGATGCTGTCGATCAGCCTGCCGCTCACCGGCGTCACCGTGCTCACGCTGCCGGCCGCCGCGATTATCCTGACCGTGATGATTCACTTCTCGCAACCGTACTTCCGCGAGCAACAGCAAGTCCTGGGCGCCGTCAACGGCATTATCGAGGAGGACTTTGCCGGCCAGAACGTCATCCAGGTGTTCGACCGCGCCGAGGCTTCGATCGAGGAGTTCGACCGCCAAAACGACCGCCTCTTTATTAGTGGCTGGCGCTCGCAGTTCCTGTCGGGCCTGATGATGCCGCTTATGAGCTTGGTGGGCAACATGGGCTACGTGGGCGTCGTCGTGGTGGGCGCGCAACTCGCGCTGACCGGCAATGCCACGCCCGGCGACATCCAGAGCTTTATCCAGTACGTTCGCAACTTTACGCAACCCGTGCAGCAGCTGGGCAATGTGAGCAACACGATGCAGTCGATGGCTGCCGCCACCGAGCGCGTCTTTGAGTTCCTGGCCGCGCCCGAGGAGGAACAGAAAGCTGACGCGCAGATTCCCGAGAAGCGCCCCGGCCACGTGGAGTTTGACCACGTCAAGTTTGGCTACACGCCCGACAAGACCATCATCCACGACTTTAGCTGCGAGGCGCAGCCCGGCCAAACCATTGCCATCGTCGGCCCCACCGGCGCCGGCAAGACCACGCTCATTAAGCTGCTGCAGCGCTTTTACGACGTGGACGGCGGTTCGCTGCGCGTCGAGGGTGTCGACGTGCGCGACTGGGACCGCGCGGCGCTGCGCGGCGAGTTTGCCATGGTGCTGCAGGATACCTGGCTGTTTAACGGCACGATCCGCGAGAACATCCGCTACGGACGCCCCGATGCGACCGACGCCGAGGTCGAGGCCGCCGCACGCGCCGCACGCTGCGACCACTTTATCCATACGCTCGCCGGCGGTTACGACTTTATGATCAACGAGGAGGGCACTAACCTCTCACAGGGCCAGCGCCAGCTCGTGACCATCGCCCGCGCCATTTTGGCCGACCGCCCGGCACTGATTCTGGACGAGGCGACTTCCAACGTCGATACCCGCACCGAGGAGCTTATTCAGCGCGCCATGGATGCGCTGATGCAGGGCCGTACCAGCTTTGTCATCGCACACCGCCTGTCCACGATCCGCAACGCCGACGTGATCTTGGTGATTCGCGACGGCGATATCGTCGAGAAGGGCACGCACGACGAGTTGCTCGCCCAGGGCGGCTTCTACGCCGACCTATATAACTCGCAATTCGACGAGGCGGCGTAGATACGGCCGCAGAGAAATGATGACGCCCGAGAACGGGGGCGCAGGACAATCTGCGTCCCCGTTTTTCGTTCTGCGGCCTCGAACCACCTCCCTTGGAACTCAATCGACGGCCTCTTCCAAGCCACGTGGCATCATTCCATTCCAGGACCAATTGACGTTTGCCCAGATAAAACCTGCCAAAATAAACCTGTCCCTTTTTGGTAGGTTTTGGGGTGACGAGGGCTTGCACTTTAGCGTGCGACAGCGGATAATGCCGTGCGTTCGACAATTCACGCTTTGACTTATTTGATTGAGGAGGCCCCTATGGCCATGGAATTCAAACGCAGGCTGCCGATCCCCATGGAGATCCGCGAGGAAATGCCGCTTTCTGCCGAGCTTACCGCCAAAAAGCAGGCATTTGACGCCGAGGTCGCCAAAGTCTTTACCGGCGAGGACGCGCGCAAGGTGCTCATCATCGGCCCGTGCTCTGCCGACCGCGAGGATTCGGTGCTTGAGTACATGAACCGACTGGCCAAGACCGCCGAGGAGGTCAAGGACAAGCTCATCATCATTCCGCGCGTCTACACCAATAAGCCGCGTACCAAGGGCACCGGTTACAAGGGTCTTCTGCACAACCCCAACCCCGAGGCTCCCGACGACCTGCTCGAGGGCGTCAAGGCAATCCGCCATATGCATCTGCGCGTTATTGAGGAAACGGGCTTCTTCACCGCCGACGAGATGCTCTATCCGTCCAACTACCAATACCTCGTTGACCTGCTGAGCTATGTTGCCGTGGGCGCACGCTCGGTCGAAAACCAGGAGCATCGCCTGGTGTCGAGCGGCATTTCGGTACCCGTCGGCATGAAGAATCCCACTGCCGGCTCTACTACCGTTATGCTCAACTCCATTTACGCCGCCCAGGCGCACCAGAGCTTCATCTTCCGCAACTGGGAGGTCGAGTGCGACGGCAACCCGCTCGCACACGCCGTTATGCGTGGCTACATCGGTCTCGATGGGCGCACCTACCCCAACTACCACTACGAACACCTGGAACGTCTGGCTGAGCGCTATACCGAGCACGCCGGCTATGCCAATCCGGCGGCGGTCATCGACTGCAACCACGACAACTCGGGCAAGCGTCCGCTGGAGCAGTATCGCATTTGCAAGGAGGTACTCGACAGCTGCCGCCGCAACGAGTCCATCTCCAAGCTGGTCAAGGGCTTTATGATCGAGTCCTATCTGGAAGACGGCAACCAGCCGGTCGACGGCGGCGTCTTTGGTAAATCGATCACCGACC
Organism: uncultured Collinsella sp.; assembly: GCA_900554455.1. Taxonomy (GTDB): domain Bacteria; phylum Actinomycetota; class Coriobacteriia; order Coriobacteriales; family Coriobacteriaceae; genus Collinsella. The sequence goes on along the minus strand of USHT01000127.1, from coordinate 1,760 downwards.
CGTGCCTGGGCTGGGAAAAGACCGACTACCTCATCCACGAGATCGCTGAACGGGTGTAGGTTACGGCGTTTTACCAAACGCCGTAACGGCTCGACGCTGCGCGGGCCGCATTTGGACAATCTGACGTTCAACTTCAAGGGCGCGACCAGAAGGTCAGCGCCCTTTCGTTTCACGTCACCTTGTCTCAAATGCGGCCCGCTCGCTGTCCGTCCTCTACCTGCGGCGTTGTCTTACTCCGGATGCGGCAGTTAGGGACGTTCCTTTTCTGCCGGCAGTTTGGGATGTTCCTTGGGGTAGTCATTGGGGACGTTCTTTAATGACTGGTCGTTTAAGAACGTCCCCAACGACTACCCAGAATGAGAGTGGATAATCTCCCGTTTTTGGCCTATACCAGCGCTAAAAGCGGGAGATTATCCACTCTCATCGAGCAAGTGTCCGAAAATCCGCCCTCATTCCTTCTTAGGACCCTCCGTCCCCGAGGATTCGAGGCTCGCCTGCCGAATGGTCGATGCGGCCGTCCTGCGTCCATGTCACACTCAGGGGTGGCCTGACCCAACTTGGAAGGAGCCCCCATGAGCCTTGACAACGTAACTCTGCGTGCCGCCACGCTCGATGACCTGGCCGGCATCGCCGCCATCTACAACCAGCTGTGGTGCAACACGCTGCGCAACCGAGGCGACGTCGAAGCCGCCGATTTCTGTGCGCGCTTTAACATCGCCATGCAGCTGCAGCGCTCCCCCATCGCGCTCGTTGCCGAAGCTGAAGGCCGCATCATCGCCGCTTGCTGCATCGGTATCTTCGAAGACGGCAAACCACGCACCAATCCCACGTGGGAGCCCTGCTACAACGAGATGTTCGTCCAGGCAACCGAGATGGCAAAGACCGCCGATGCCAAGCTCGAAGGCTCGCTCTTTGGCGATAGCCGCGAGAAGGCAACAGCCGACCGCTTTGCCGCCACGGGCAACGAATATGCCCAAGGCCAGCTCAACCTGATCATCATCGTGCCCGAATGGCAGGGCAAGGGGCTCGGCCGTGCGCTCATCGACCTTGCGCGCGCCGAACTCGCCAAAGCCGGGTGCACCAAATTCTTCCTGATGAGCGACTGCAACTCCGACTGGCAGTTCTACGAGCACCTCAACATGAAGCGCATCTTGGAGGATCACAGCCAGGACACCGGCGACGGATTTATCGTCTATATGTACGGAGGCGACACGCAGGATTAACTTGCATGTCGCCTCACGGGCTTTCTACAAGACGGCCCAAACCATCAACCAAGACGAGTCAACAAGGCGCGCTCTCCTCGGCAGCAAGGGCATTCGTGCTGTAACGAGTGGTGGAGATGGCCACGCTTGCACACAACTGTCTCGGATAGATAGCGGTCGAGCAGGCGCGCCCATGTGCGTGCGTCAAGACGCTCCTCCGCCCTGCCATACAGCGATCGACGGAGTGCCTCGCCCATAGTGCCGCTAAAATCATCGAGCTCAAGAGCGTACTTTGGGACAACGTATCCGACCAACGTCCCCACAAACGGGCTGTGCCCATTACACACGCAGCTGTTTATCAATGGTGCAGGCGGAATGTCATCGTCGTCCAGGTCAAATATGTCCAAGTCCAGCTCACCAGAAGCGTATGGGTGTATTCCGCGGTTAAGCATCTTAAAGATATGGACCGCGAGTCCAAAGTCATCCGTCTGTGGCGTAAACACGGGGGCATTCGTGGACGCTGCCAAGCTCTCGAAATCGCTGATGCCGGCTATCTCC
>USHT01000126.1 GCA_900554455.1 uncultured Collinsella sp. | reverse complement strand
CGGTCAGACCGCTCATCTCCATCAGGTTGCGGGCGATGGCCTCCCCCTGGCCGCGCTCCTCGGCACCGATGCCGCAAAACGCGCCCGAAGTATCGACCAGGCACAGAACCGGTCGACCAAACTTTTCGGCCTGGCGCATCAGGCGACGCGCTTTGCGGTAGCCCTCGGGATGTGCCATACCAAAGTTGCGACGCATGCGCTCTTTGGTCGTGGTGCCGCGCTCGATGGCGATGACCGTTACGGGGCGTCCGTCTTTCCAGCCAATGCCAGCCACCACAGCAGCGTCGTCGCCAAAGTAGCGGTCGCCGTGCAGCTCCACAAATCCATCCAGGCCCAGCGAGATCATCTCGCCCGCCGTGGCGCGATCTGCCGAGCGGGTCTGCTTGACAATCTCGAGCGCGGTTTTTGGTGCGGCCGAGCGCTTGAACAAGTGTCCCAGCTTTTTGCCGCGGCGACCCGTATGCACGATCTCATGCGGTGCCCCCAGGCCGGGCGCGTGCCCTTCGTGCAGCGCCAGCAGCTCGCCTACCGTGAGCGCAATCTCGCCACGCGGAACAACGGCATCGCAAAAGCCGTGCTCCAGCAAAAACTCGGAGCGCTGGAATCCCTTGGGCAGGCGCTTGTGCATGTTCTGCTCGATCACGCGCGGGCCGGCAAATGCCGTCAGGGCATCGGGCTCGGCCAGGATAATATCGCCCTCCATGGCAAAGCTCGCGGTTACGCCTCCGGTCGTGGGGTCGGTGAGCACCGTGATATACAGGCCGCCCGCCTCGCTGTGGCGCCTAACCGCCGCAGAAATCTTGGCCATCTGCATAAGCGATGTCACGCCCTCTTGCATGCGCGCACCGCCCGAAACGGTAAAGCCGACAACTGGCAATCCAAGCTCGGTCGCTCGCTCAAATGTGCGACAGATCTTCTCGCCCACCACGGAACCCATCGAGCCCATCATAAAGTTGGCGTCCATAAAGAAGAGCGCGGTATCGCAACCGCAGATTTTGCCCCTGCCGCACACAACGGCGTCGCGCTCGCCCGAACGCTCGCACACGCTCTTGAGCTTGTCGGCATAGCCGGGAAACGAGAGGAAGTCCTCCGGCGCCAGACTGGCATCCCATTCCTCAAACGTGCCCTCGTCAATCGTCATGCGCATGCGGTCGCGCCCGCTCACGCGAAAGTGTTTGCCGCAACGAGGGCAGACCTCGAGGTTGTCGTGCAGGCGTGCCTCATCGATCACACGGCGGCACTCCGGGCACTTGATAAACACGTGGCGCGCGGGAAACTCGGCGCACGACTCGGTCATCGGTCCCTCGAGGACGTTGACCGTCTTCGCTTTTCTATTCATCAGCATAGAGATGCCCCATCAGATCGGTGTGATACATGCCCGACAAGAACTCGTCGTTTGCCAGCACGTCGAGCTGAAGCTCGCTGTTTTCGCTCACGCCCTCAATCACGAGCTCGCCCAGGGCCGAGCGCATCTTGCGAATGGCGCCGTCACGCGTGGGCGCACACACGATGAGCTTGCCAAGCATGGAGTCGTAGTACGGCGGAACTTTAGCACCGGTAAACATGGCGGAATCCCAGCGCACGCGCGGACCACCCGGCACACGCAACGCGGTGACCGTTCCGCATGACGGCAGAAAATCCGGCGTTTCGGCATTGATGCGGCACTCCATGGCGTGGTTGCGGACCGGCATGTCCTCCTGCTCAAAGGGCAGAGGCTGGCCGGCTGCCACGCGCAGCTGCCACTTGACCAAGTCGGTATCGGTCACAAACTCCGTAACCGGATGCTCCACCTGCAAGCGCGTGTTCATTTCCATAAAGTAGAAATTGCCGTCGTCCGAATACAGGAACTCGATGGTACCGGCTCCTTCGTAGCCGACGGCACGAGCCAGGTCACGCGCTGCCTTGTGCATGCGAGCACGAATGTCGTCGTGTCCGTCGAGGCACGGCGCGGGGCTCTCCTCGATTAGCTTTTGGTTGCGCCGCTGCACCGAGCACTCGCGCTCGCCGAGCGAAAACACATGGCCCTGCTTATCGGCCATAATCTGCACCTCAACGTGGTGCGCCGGCGCGACGAACTTCTCCATGTAGCACTCGCCGTCGCCAAAAACGGCCTCGCCCTCGGCGCGTGCTTCAATAAAGGCCTTTGCCGCATCTTCCACGCGCTCGACCTTACGAATACCGCGACCGCCGCCGCCCGCACGCGCCTTAATAAGCACGGGGCAGCCAATGCGCTCAGCCTCGGCCGTTGCCTCCTCGGGACTTTTGAGCAAATCGCAGCCCGGCACGATGGGCACGCCCGCCGCGGCAGCCGTTCGACGTGCGGCGTCCTTGTCGCCCATGCTGTCGATCACCTTGGCCGAAGGACCAACAAACGCCAGGCCATACTTGTCGCAGTCGCGCACGAAGCTCGCCTTCTCGGAGAAAAAGCCATAGCCGGGATGAATTGCCTTAGCTCCCGACTTTACGGCACAGGTGAGCACAGCATCGTCGTTGAGGTAGCTCTCGGCAAGACGCGGACCGCCGATGCAATACGCCTCGTCGGCAAGCTGCACGTGCAGCGCGTCCGCATCGGCCGTGGAATAAACGGCGACGGTCTTGATGCCCATATCGCGGCACGCGCGGATAACACGGACCGCGACTTCGCCGCGGTTGGCGATGAGCACTTTGTCGAACATGAAGCCTTCCTTAACTTTCGTGCATGAGTGCAAAAGACATATCGGCGCGGCAGCAAACCTCACCGTTGACGCTCGCAGTACCCGTCGCAAAGCGGAACGGCCCGCGCGCCCGCGTGATGGTGCACACCAGATCAACCGTGTCGCCCGGGCGCACCGGACGCTTAAAGCGCACCTTGTCCAGACTCGTGTAGAACGGCGTCGCGCCGCGCGCTTCCTCATCGCCCATCAGCAGCACGCAACAGTTTTGGGCGAGCATCTCGCACTGGATCACGCCGGGGACCACCGGGTTTCCCGGAAAATGCCCCTGCAAAAAGTACTCGTCGCCCGTAATCGTGATCTTGCCGTGGGCCTCGTCGCCCACCAGCTCGGCCTCGTCGAGCAAAAGCATCGGTTCGCGATGCGGCAACAGTTCCTTAAGCTCTTCTTTGTTCATGGATATCACCTATCCGATCCTCATGAGGCAGCTGCCAAACTCCACGAGGTCGCCGTCGGCCACGCAGATCTCGAGCACCTCGCCGTCTGCCTCTGCCGTTACCTCGTTGAGAACCTTCATGGCCTCGATGATGCAGAGCGTCTCGCCGGCCTTGACCTTAGAGCCCACGTGCACAAACGGCTCGTCGCCCGGCGCCGGGGCAGCATAGAAAACGCCGACCATGGGAGCGGTCACCTCGGTGCCCTTGGGCTCCGGTGCGGCGGCAGGTGTCTGCGCGGCGGGCTCCGGTGCGGCAGGCGCGACTGTGGGAGCTGCAACTGGAGCGGCCATAGCGCTCGGCATGGGCATGGGCACGGCAACCGGCTGTGCGGCGCTCGCGCGCTCGAGTTCGACCGCGGTGCCATCGGGCTCCTCAACGCGTACGCGCGTGAGGCCGCGGTCCTCCATAACATCGGCTATCTCGGCAAGTCTTTTGGAATCCATGCTCTAGCTCCTCGTATATCTACGCAGCGCGATGGCGGCGTTGTGTCCGCCAAAGCCCAGGTTGGTCGAAAGCGCCCAGGTAAGGTCGGCGCGAACTGCGCGATTGGGCGTGTAGTCAAGATCGCAGGCGGGATCGGGCGTGCGGTAGTTAATGGTCGGCGGCACCACGCCCTGCTCGAGCGCCATGGCGCAGGCCATGACCTCGATGGCGCCCGTGGCACCGATCATGTGGCCGGTCATCGACTTAGTCGACGAGACGTGCGCGGCGCGCGCCGCGTCCTCGCCGAGCGCACGCTTAATGCCCGTCGTCTCGGACGAATCGTTGAGCTTGGTCGATGTGCCGTGAGCATTGATGTAGAGACCCTCGGAAGGCCTGACGTCGCCCTCGGTCACCGCCAGCGATATCGCGCGGGCAATGCCGGCAGCCTCGGGATCAGGACTCGTGATGTGATAGGCATCATCGGTGTTGCCGTAGCCCACGACCTCGGCATAAATGTGCGCACCGCGGGCCTGTGCGTGCTCCATACCCTCGAGTACGAGCACGCAGGCGCCTTCGCCCATCACAAAGCCGTCGCGGTCTGCATCGAACGGGCGGCAGGCCGCCTGCGGATCGGGATTGGTGGTGAGCGCACGACAGGACGTAAAGCCTGCAACGGCATCGGGGATAATAGCCGCCTCGGCACCACCCGCGAGGATCGCGTCAGCATAGCCGTGCTTGATAGCACGGAATGCCTCGCCCACCGCATGGGCAGACGTCGCGCAAGCGGTCACGACGGGCAGGGTCGGCCCCTTTGCCTTGTGACGGATCGCGATATTGCCCGATGCCATGTTGGGAATCATCATCGCGATCATGTAAGGCGATGCGCGACGAGGCCCCCGATCGGCGATCGTGTGG
>USHT01000125.1 GCA_900554455.1 uncultured Collinsella sp. | reverse complement strand
CGGCAATGACGGTGACGATCCAACCTGCGGCCTGGTCTTTGACACCTGCCGCGGCGACATCTGTCCCGCGCTCAAGGGCTGGAGCAATGCCACGCAAAAGACCGCCGTCAACGGCATCGCGCTCGAGTACGGCTTCTTTGAGCCCAGCTTTAAGGCCGAGGACTCCGCCTGCTTCAACCCCTTCGCGCCCGAAACGACAGTCGTGCCCCAGAAGGCCCCGCTCGTGGTGTACCTGCACGGCGCTGGCGAGGGCAAGGGCGCTACGCAAGGCGAGGGCGCCACGCGCGCTTATATCGGCAACCGCGTGACGGCCATCAGCCAGGCGCAGATCCAACGCTACTTTGGCGGCTTTGCCTGGGTTCTCGTGCCGCAGTCGCCCACGTTTTGGATGGACAACGGCACTGAGCAGCTCGGCCACTCCAACCAGAGCATCTACTCCCCCGTCATTAAGGCGCTCATCGACGAGTTTGTCGCCGAGCATGCCGACCGCATCGACACCGACCGTATCGTGGTCGCTGGCCTTTCCAACGGCGGCTTTATGACGCTGCGCCTGTGCGCCGACTACCCCGATTTCTTCGCGGCGGGCCTTCCCTGCTGCGCGCCGTGGTACAACGCCACGGACGAGGACGTAGCCGCGCTCGCCAAGACGCCGCTGTGGTTTACGCACTCCAAGGGCGACGAGCTCGTGTCGCCGCAGCAGACCGTGCTGCCGCTCACGGCACGCCTGCGTGACGCCGGAGCCGACGTGCACCTCACCTACTTTAGCCATGTCGAGGACCTGACCGGACGCTATCGCGAGGCCGACGGCTCGCCCAAGAAGACGTTCAGCCACGGCGTGTGGATCCACCAATTCAACGACCTGTGTTATCAAGACTTCGACGGGGGCAACGTACTCATCGACGGCGAGCCGGTGGGCTGCTGGGAGTGGTCGGCCAGAGTTTCGAGGTAGCCATCCCATCGGGGGCCCTGACCTTTAGTTTTGTAAACGTCCTCGCGCCTGAGCCCCGCTTATCCTGCTCCTTCGGAGCATCGGATAAACGGGGCCCGCGCTGCGGAATGTTTACAAAACTAAAGGTCAGGGCCCCCTAAGTTAACGTTGTTCGAAACGCTGGCCGGGCGCTTCCGGCAGCGCGCCGGGTCGGTGGCGATGGGGACGTGGGTCCCGTCTTGCCTTGCGCGTAACTGGCTGAATTGATTTTGATTGGAGCTGTTCCTATGTCCCAAGAGCTAACTCGGGTGATTGTTACTACTGATATGGAAGTCGATGATATGAACTCGCTCATTCATTTGGCTCTGTATCTCAATGTGCTTGATGTTCAGGCCGTGGTGTATACGGCTTCGCAGTATCACTTTCTTGGGGATGGGGTTCATACGCTCGGTGAGGTGAATTCGCATTGGCGGACCAAAGGGCGTCGCTCTTATGAGTGGGATGTTGTGCCTCATGAGCCCGATCCGCTGGCCGGCGAGCTTCGTGAGTATCGTCCGTTTCCCGAGCATTGGATTGAGAGCCTCTGGAGTAATGAATATGCTCAGGCTTGGCCGCAGTTGCAGGCAAATGCGGCCGCTGCCGGTGAACCGCCGTTTCCCACGCCTGCCCAGATGATCGAGCGCACCTTTGTGGGAAATGTTGCCTTTGAGGGTGATGTGGCCGAGGAAACTGAGGGGTCTCGCGTAATTGCGCAGGCGATTTTGGATGATGACTCGCGTACGTTATGGCTGCTCAGCTGGGGTGGCATGAACACCATCGTTCGCGCCCTCATGAGCATCGCCGAGCGCTATCGCGCCACGCCCGAATGGCCTGCCGTGCAGCAGCGGGTCTATCAGAAGGTGCGCGTGATGGGCGTTGCCGATGGCATAGGACAGGACAACTCATGGCTCGACCATGGGCGCGAGCTCTTTCCCGAGCTCATCTTTTGGTGCGTGCCTTATATGTATGGCGGCTATGTCGACGCCAAGATGGCTCAGCCCGATACGCTGCCACTGTTTAAGGCTCCTTGGCCCGAGCAGAATCTCACGCAGGGCAACGGCCCCCTCATGGCGCGCTATATGCTCTATGGCGATGGTAAGGTCTACGAAAACGAACCCGAACGCTTTCAGTTTGGCAAGCATGCCCATCTGGATTGGGGTCTAGAAGGCATACCCGCGATGCAGTTTGAGCGCGGCGACTTTATGGCCGAAGGCGACAGCATGACCTATATTCCGCTGTTGCCGTTTGGCCTGCGCGGTATCGACGACCGCGGCTTCGACACGCTGCTCGGCCGTATGTTCCTCGACGGTCACCCCGACCCGGACACGCCCGCCGGTTTTGCCGCCATCGGCACGCCCGCGAGCAGCAACCCCAATCCCTACCTGCGCGCCTATCAGGAAGACTTTGCCGCCCGCGCGCAATGGTGCGCCCATGATCCGGCAGCGTGTTCGCATCCGGCACATGTTGCCGAGGTCACGACCGACCTCAGCGCCGCAGCCGGTGAGCGTGTCGTCCTTGCAGCGGCCATCGTCGACCCCGACGGCAAGGGCTTTGATGCACATTGGGATGTCGCCGTGGACCCGTCGAGCTATACAGGCGCGCAGGATCTTTCGCTGTGGCAGGAATGCACGGTGAGCACCGCTTTTATCGTGCCCGCCGACGCGCAGCCCGGCGACCGCTTCGTGCTCACCCTTACCGTGCAGACGCGCGCCGAGCGCCCCTGCAGCCGCTACGCCCAGGTTGCCGTGACCGTGGCATAGCAAGAACGGCGCCCACATTCGGCATGGAGCGTCCCCAACCGCCACTCATTTAAGTACGTCCAATGAGTGGCCGAAGAGTGTCCCCAGCGACTAATTGGTGTCTGCTTTAACTTCTTTTGCTTTCTTTCACTTCTTTTAACAAAACACCCGGTGAGCATTAACTGCTCGCCGGGTGTTTTGGTCAGGAAACTCTGAAGTCGAGTGTCTCAGCTTCCTTAGGACAGGTCCTCACCATTCGTTTCAATAACATGCTTGTACCAGTCGAAGCTCTTCTTCTTGGAACGCTTGAGGGTACCGTTGCCGGCGTCGTCGCGATCGACGTAGATAAAGCCGTAGCGCTTAGACATCTCGCCCGTGCCGGCAGACACCAGGTCGATCGGGCCCCAGGTGGTGTAGCCCAGTAGGTCAACGCCGTCCTCGGTCACCGCGTCACGCATCGCGGCGATGTGCTGGCGCAGGTAGTCGATACGGTAGTCGTCGTTGATGGAGCCGTCCTCCTCGATAACGTCCTTGGCGCCCAGACCGTTCTCGACCACGAACAGCGGCTTCTGATAGCGGTCGTACAGGTCGTTGAGGGTAATGCGGAAGCCCAGCGGGTCGATAGCCCAGCCCCACTGGCGAAGGCGTTGCCCTGGGTGCGCTCGACATCGGGATTGTCGGCACCAGCGGAGCACCGGGTGCTGTAATAGCTAAAGCTGATGAAGTCGACGGTGTTGGCGGCCAGGATCTCGCGGTCCTCGTCGGTCATGCCCACATCGATGCCCAGGCGCTCGAGCTTCTTGACGGCATAGGCCGGATAATAGCCGCGGCTCTGGACGTCAACGAAGAAGTAATTGTTCTGGTTGTCGAGCTGGGCCTGGCGCACGTCGCCCGGGCGACAGCTGTAAGGGTAGTAGCTACCTGCGGCGAGCATGCAGCCGATCTTGACCTCGGGGTCGATCTCGTGGGCGATCTTGGTGGCCCAAGCGCTGGCGACGAGCTCGTTGTGGGCAGCCAGGTACTCGACGGCCTCCTTGTTCTCGCCTTCCTCAAAGACCAGGCCAGCGCCCATAAACGGCAGGTGCAGGATCATGTTGATCTCGTTAAAGGTGAGCCAGTACTTCACCAGGCCCTTGTAGCGGGTGAAGATCGTGGTCGCGAGGTTCTTGTAGAAGTCGATGAGCTTGCGGTTGCGCCAGCCGCCGTACTCCTTGATGAGGTGGATGGGGCAGTCGAAGTGCGTGATGGTCACGAGCGGCTCGATGCCATGCTTCTGGCACTCGCGGAACACGTCCTCGTAAAAGGCCAGGCCGGCCTCGTTGGGCTCGGTCTCATCGCCGTTGGGGAAGATGCGGGTCCAGGCCAGGCTCATGCGGAAGGTCTTAAAGCCCATCTCGGCAAAGAGAGCGATGTCCTCCTTGTAGTGATGGTAAAAATCGATGCCAGTCTGCGCGGGATAGTAGTAGCCGTCCTCAAAGTCGAGCATCTTGCGCTGGCCGGAGACCACCGCGTAGCGCTCGGAGCCGTGCGGAGCCACATCCACGTTGGCCAGGCCGCGGCCGTCCACGTTGTAGGCGCCCTCGCACTGGTTGGCAGCCGTCGCGCCGCCCCACAGGAAGTCATTACGGAAAGCCATGCATCGATCCTTTCATACGCTGCTTGTCGTGATTTCAGTATCCCCGCAAACGGGACGCCGCTCAACGACAACGACGCAGGTCGACACTTCTTTTCGCGCTTGGGCGCCCGGCGGCCGTCCAAGCCTGACACTTTCTGATACCCACCAGCCCCAACCACCACGAAGGGGACAGGCACCTTTGTGGTGGTTTTGGTCGGTTTGTCTC
>USHT01000124.1 GCA_900554455.1 uncultured Collinsella sp. | reverse complement strand
CGCGACGGCGGCGAGCCGGCTTCTCGGCCTCACGCGCGGCCTCGGCAGCCGCCTCGCGCGCCTTCTCGGCAACAAACGCCGCTGCCGAGGTATCGAGCTGCACCGTTGCGTGCGTGCGTGCGGTCGCGGCGACCTCGCCGGCGTGCATTACGATGACGCCGCAGGTGCTCGTCTTAACAAACTCGACCATCTTGGGATCGGTGAAGCCGGTCACGTCGTTGACGATCGAGGCGCCGCAGCGCACGGCCGCCTTGGCAACCGCCACGTGACGCGTGTCGATCGAGACGATGGCGCCCTCTTTGGCCAGCGCGCGCACCACGGGCAGCACGCGGCGAGCCTCCTCGTCGGGGTTGACCGGGGTAAAGCCAGGGCGCGTGGACTCGCCGCCCACGTCGATGATGTCGGCGCCGGCGTCGAGCATCGCCAGGCCGTACTCGATGGCGGCATCCGGGTCGAAGTGCTCCCCGCCATCGCTAAACGAATCGGGCGTCACGTTGAGGACGCCCATGATGCGCGGACGGTCAAAGCTGAGCTCGTACTTTCCGCACCGCCATGTCTTGCTGTCGTTCGCCATGAACATCCTCCTAAAATGCCCACGCCGCCGAGCTTGGGGAGCTGGTGGCGGGGTCGCTTTGCACTCAGTCTTTCTATTGTATCCGCGCACGCGGGCTAGAACGCAAACGCGGCCGCGATGTCGCAAGAAATCAGCAGGTCGGCATTTGCATCCTGATCGGTAGGAGCAAGATTGCAAATAGCCAGCGTATCGCCGGTAAAGTATCGCGTAAGGCCTGCCGCCGGATACACCACGAGCGAGGTCCCGCCCACAATGAGGGCATCGGCCGCGGCGATGGCGGCAACGGCACCGGTCAACACATGCTCGTCGAGCGGCTCTTCGTAGAGCACTACATCGGGCTTGATGCGGCCACCGCACGCGGGGCACGCAGGCACGCCCGCGGCATCCTCGTGCTCGCGCGAGCAAATCCACTCGGCGCTATAGACCGCGCCGCACGACTGGCAAATGTTGCGATGGACCGATCCGTGCAGCTCGAACACGCGCTGTGAGCCGGCCATCTGATGCAGACCGTCGATATTTTGCGTCACCACGGCATTTAGCTTACCGGCGCGCTCCAGCTCGGCCAGCTTGGTGTGGCAGCGGTTGGGTTTGGCGCCAAGCGCAATCATCTTGGTGCGGTAGAAGTCGAAGAACTCGCCCGGATGCGCCTCGTAAAAGCTATGCGAGAGCATAGTCTCGGGCGGATAGGCAAACTGCTGGTGATACAGGCCGTCCACGCTGCGGAAATCGGGAATGCCACTTGCCGTAGAAACACCAGCGCCGCCAAAGAAGACCACGCGCTTGTGGGTGTCAAACAGATCCGCCAGCGCGGCGGAGGCCTGCCTGGGGTCCGATATTGCCTGCGTCATATGAGTTCTCCGTCCTCGTTGGTCGGATGGCGGCGGGCGTTTGCTCGGCGCGCAGCCTTTGGGTCGACACGCGCGGAGCCCACCACCGCCCCTGTTGCGCTAATCTTAAGCCTGCCAACCCCGTCGAAAGGACACCATGCCTCAGACTTACACTTTCGCCTCGTGGAACGTCAACGGCCTGCGCGCCGTGCTCAAAAAGGACCCGAGCTTTATCCAGATCGCGCAAGAACTCGACGTCGATATCCTGGCGCTGCAAGAGACCAAGTTGCAAGAAGGCCAGGTCGATATTGACCTGCCCGGTTATCACCAAACCTGGAGTTACGCCGAGCGTAAAGGTTATTCGGGCACCGCGGTCTTTAGCCGCCAGGAGCCGCTGCGCGTACTGCGCGCCGATGCGCTGCTGCCCTACGCCGGCGAAGGCGAGGCGGCCGTGCTCGTCGCCCAAGCCGCAACCGAGGGCCGCGTCTGCGCGCTCGAGTTCGACAAATTCTGGTTTGTGGATGTCTACACGCCTAACGCCCAAAATGAGCTCGCGCGCATCGATGTTCGCATGGCCTGGGACGATGCCTATCGCGGCTTTTTGGGCGCGCTTGAGCGCGAGACCGGCAAGCCCGTCGTAACCTGCGGCGACTTTAACGTAGCGCACGAGGAAATCGACCTTAAGAACCCCAAGTCCAACCGCGGCAACGCAGGCTTTTCGGACGAGGAACGCGGCAAGTTTACCGAGCTGCTCAACGCCGGCTTTACCGATACCTGGCGCGCGGCAAACCCCGACGTCGAGGGCGTCTACAGCTGGTGGAGCTATCGCTTTAATGCCCGCAAGAACAACGCCGGCTGGCGCATCGACTACTTCCTGGTAAGCGACGCAATCGCCGACAACGTACGCGACACCGGCATCCGCGGCGACATCTTTGGCAGCGACCACTGCCCCGTCACCCTCACGCTAGAGCTCTAGCCCCAAGTAATTCCTCTAGGGGACAGAGGAAAACAGATCATGTGACCCCTCTCCCCCTATAAGGTGCGGTGGAATAGTTCCTGTTTGGGCAGCAAATAGCCAAAAACGAGAACCATTCCACCGCAAGTTCGTGAGGGAACGCGAAATGCCTTACAGCCCGTATTTCACGACGACACGGTTAATGCGACGGCACCAAGGCTTGTACAAGGCAGCCAAGAACACGCAGGTCGCGAGGCCGTGTGTGATATCGAACGGCACTGCCGTGGCAAGACGTGCCATGGCACCCGCCCACGTGAGCGGTTGAACAAAACCGATAATGTCGTAGGCGTTGATCACAACGCCGTACAGCAAACCCGAAGCAAAGCCGTAGGTCAGCAGCGCCGGCATACGCACGGTGCCATCGGCGCGATCAAAAGCGCCGGCATGCGCCAGCGCACCGCCAACGTATCCCACGAGCCCCCAGGCATACATCTGCCACGGCGTCCACATGCCCTGCCCAAAAAAGAAATTGCTGGTCAGCGCCGCCAACGCACCGACCATAAAACCATTGCGGCGACCAAGCGTCGCCCCCGCGATAATGGCGATGGCACTCACGGGTTTAAAGTCGGGAATGGGGCCAAACAAGATGCGCCCCGCCGCGGCCAATGCTGCCAGAACCAGCGTGGGCATAATCTGGCGCAAACCCGGACGAGATGCCTCGTAACCCGCAAAGAACAGCGCGAGCACCAGCGCCACCACAACCAGCATGGCCAATGCTGCCTGCTCAACACCCGACAGCAACGCGGCAGCCATCACCGCCGGCACCGCCAACAACAGCGGGACCTCCAGTTTTGCAAGCAAGCGCGCGACGCGATAATCCGTCATCCCATCACGCCCTATAAAACACGTTATCGGCAAAGAAGTCGGCCGGCGGCTCCATGCAGGCAATCTCGCCGTCAAACATCATGACGACGTCGTCGGCTACCTGCTCGGCAAAGTCCAAATCGTGCGTAGCCATGATGACGGTGCCGCCAGCCTTCGCATGGTCACGCAGGGCGCGGGCGATGATGCGGCGGCTGAACAGGTCTAGACCCTTGGTGGGCTCATCGAGCAATAGCAGTTCGGGGCCGATTAGCAGCAGTTTTGCCAATGCAAGCAGTTGACGCTGCCCGCCCGAAAGATCGTACGGATGGCGTCCATCCAGACCCGACAACCCCAAGCTCGCCGCACGCTCCCGCGCCAAGTTCTCGTCATATCCGCAGGTCGAGGCCCATTCCATCAGCTCATCGCGAACCGTCTCGGCAACCAGCAATGCTTTGGGATTCTGAGGCAGCAGCGCCGCCGAGGCCGCTCCGCGCACCATGCGGCCGCGCTGCAGCTTGGCGGTCTTCGCCAGCACCGAGAGCATCGTCGACTTGCCGCAGCCGTTACCGCCAACAACCGCATGCACCGCACCGGCCGAAAACGACGCATCGAGCCCACGCAACACCCAGCCGGACGCTCGATCGTAGCGAAACCAGCCTTCCGACAGGGTGGTAGCCGACCCGCCGTGCATTTTTTGGAGTATTCTGCTTCCATCCGTGCGCGAGAAGGCTTCCGAGCCGTTCTCGAGCGACGTTTGCGCCACAAATTCGGACGATTTGTCCAATTCCGAACTTTTTTTCGCGCTCGATACGTCCCCGGGCGGCTCCAGAGAACCCAAATTGTCCTCACGCCTGCTGAATACTCCGTTTTTTGCACATCGGATGGCACCCCACCCCAACATGTCATCGGAAAACAGCGATTCTCGGCGTCCCAAAGAAGACATATCCGCCACCTCGCGCACGCGACCGCCCTCAATCCGGTACGTACACGTCGCATACTCGAGCATCGGCCGCGGCTGATGCGTCGCCACAACAACCGTGCAGCCCAGCTCACGGTTCACGCGAAACAGCGCGTGCAGAAAATTCTTCTCGGCAACGGGATCGAGCTGAGACGTGGGCTCGTCGAGTAGCAGCACACGCGGACGCAGCGCCAGGACGGCGGCAAGCGACAGCAACTGCTTGCGGCCGCCCGAAAGCGTATCGGTATCGCGATGAAGCCAGTCCTCCAGACCAAAGAAATAGCTGGTCTCGGCAACACGGCGACGCATCTCGTCGCGCGACACGCCCAGATTCTCCAGGCCAAACGCCATCTCATGCCACACGGTCTCGCACACAATCTGGTTCTCGGGATCCTGG
>USHT01000123.1 GCA_900554455.1 uncultured Collinsella sp. | reverse complement strand
TTTGGCGTTGCTACCGTTGGGCGATAAAATTGCACCATTCGAGCAATAATTTGCGTTGACCTGCTGAAGAATTGTCTCTGCCTTGTAGTGACATATAGTTCCAGCGGTAAGATGCTTGGGTATCGCAATTTGGTCTGCGGCTGTGTGCCGCACGCATGGGGCGCTTTTGCGCCTGCGAAAGGATCCTTGAATAACATGAAGGCAATCATCCCCGCCGCCGGTCTTGGCACGCGTTTTCTGCCTGGCACCAAGTGCACGCCTAAAGAGATGCTGCCGGTGCTCGACAAACCGGTCATCCAGTACGTCGTTGAGGAGGCGCTCGACCCTGAGGAGGTCGACGATGCCATCATCGTTACTTCTCCCGGTAAGCCCGAGCTACTGAACTACTTCCAGCCCGATCGCTCGCTCGAGAACCTGCTGCGTGAGCGCGGCAAGAACGCCTATGCCGACGCCGTCGCCCACGCTGGCGGTATGCCGGTCGACTTCCGCTATCAGTACGAGCCCAAGGGCCTCGGCCATGCTATTCGCTCTGCTGCCGACGCCGTGGCAGGGGAGAACTTCCTGGTTCTTCTGGGCGACTACGTTGTGCCTAACCGTGATATCTGCGACAAGATGCTTGCCGTTTCCAAGGAGCACGGTGGCGCTTCGGTTATCGCCGTCGCTGCTTGCTCGCCCGAGGAAGTCAGCCGCTACGGCGTTATCGCCGGCGAGCGCGTCGGTTCGCTCGAGGGCGCCGAGGGCGTTGCCGATGCCGAGCCGGGCGCTGTCTGGCGCATCGGCGGTCTGGTCGAGAAGCCCGCTCCCGAGGCGGCTCCGTCCAACCTTTACATCGTCGGTCGCTACCTGCTGAGCCCGCTGGTCATGGACCTGCTGGCCGATCAGCAGGCCGGTAAGGGCGGCGAGATCCAGCTGACCGACGCCATGGCCCGCTCGCTCGACCGCGAGGCCATGTATGCCGTCGTCATCGACCCGCTGTCGGGCTACGATACCGGTACCCCGTCTGGCTGGATGGCTACCAACGCCCTCATGGCTGCAAGCGATCCTCGCTTTGCCGGCGCCTTCTGGGATGCCATCGACGAGCGCGGCGGTTTGATGCGCAAATAAGCCTTTCGGGCATCGACATTTACGGGTGCGGACTTCGGTTCGCGCCCGTTTTTTTATAAGAGCTGCGATTGCCAGCCCTCTGTTCACAGAAAATATATGAACAGGTGTTCGATACACATACATTTACCTGCGCATTTTTTGTCGAAAAATTTTGCTACTCCAAAAACTCAATCGCGTCAAGGCTTTTCTTGCTCAACGGTCGGTACCTGATAAACTATTAGGTTGCGATAACTGGCGAAGCTATGCCTCGCCAATCCACCGAGCATTTCCGTGAAGGAGGAAAAACCTGGTGACCTACGCATACACTGCCACTGAGCGCAAGCGCGTCAGCTTCGGGAAAATCCCGGAGGCCATGGAGCTCCCCAACCTTATCTCTGTTCAAAGGGAATCCTTTGAGCGTTTTAAGGACGAGGGCCTTCGTGAGGCGTTCAAGGAATCCAGCCCCATCCAGAGCCAGAACCATGTTCTCGAGGTTACCTTCGGCGAGCATCAGTTTGGCGATCCCGCGCACACCGTCGAGGAGTGCCGTGAGAAGGACATGACCTATCAGGCCCCGCTTCTGACCGACGTCCGTCTCACCAACAAGGAGACCGGCGAGATCAAGGAGCAGCTCGTCTTTATGGGCGACTTCCCCATGATGACCGATCAGGGCACCTTCATCATCAACGGTACGGAGCGTATCGTCGTCTCGCAGCTCGTCCGTTCCCCGGGCGTGTACTACAGCTCCGAGATGGATTCGGGCAAGCAGATCTACAAGGCCCAGATCATCCCGTCCCGCGGTGCCTGGCTTGAGTTTGAGGTCGACAAACGCGACCAGCTCATGGTCTCCATCGACCGTAAGCGCAAGCAGAGCGCCACGATGTTCCTGCGCGCCCTTGGCATCGCCGTCACCAACGACGATATCATCGAGCTGCTCGGCAACTCCGATGTGATCAAGCGCACCCTGGAGCGCGACACCGCCCTCACCCGCGAGGACGCCCTCATCGAGATTTACCGTCGTCTGCGCCCGGGCGAGCCTCCCACCGTGGATGCTTCCCGCAGCCTGCTCGAGGGCCTGCTCTTCAACCCGCAGCGCTACGATCTGGCCCGCGTCGGTCGTTACAAGGTCAACAAGAAGCTCAACCTCACCACTGAGGAAGAGGTCACGGTGCTCACCGACGAGGATATCGTCGCTACGCTGCGCTACCTGCTGTCCCTCGCTGCCGGCGAGCAGGGCTTCAAGGTCGACGACATCGACCACTTTGGCAACCGCCGCATCCGCACCGTCGGCGAGCTCGTCGCCAACCAGTTCCGTATCGGCATGAGCCGTATGGAGCGCGTCGTCCGTGAGCGCATGAGCTCCCAGGACATCGACGAGATCACCCCGCAGTCGCTCATCAACATCCGTCCGATCGTGGCCTCTATCAAGGAGTTCTTCGGTTCCTCGCAGCTCTCGCAGTTCATGGACCAGGCGAACCCCCTGACCGGTCTGACTCACAAGCGCCGTCTGTCCGCACTCGGCCCTGGCGGCCTTGCCGGCCACAAGTCGGGTTCCAGCCGCCGCACCAACGTGCCGACGGCCGTCCGCGACGTTCACAACTCGCACTACAGCCGCATGTGCCCGATCGAGACCCCCGAAGGCCCCAACATCGGCCTGATCGGCTCGCTCGCCCTCTACGCCCGCGTCAACGAGTACGGCTTCATCGAGGCCCCGTTCCGTCGTGTCGAGAACGGCGTTGCCACCGATCAGATCGACTGGATGACCGCTGACGAGGAAGAGAAGCACGTCATCGCGCCGGCCAACACGCCGCTCGATCCCAAGACCAACGAGTTCATCACGACCGATGCCGAGGGCAAGATCGTCCGTCCGCACACTGTGATCGCCCGTACCCGCGACTTCGACGGTTCCTTCGGCGCTCCCGCCGACGTGCCTGTCGAGGACGTCGACTACATGGACGTCTCGCCGCGTCAGATGCTCTCCGTCGCAGCCACGCTGATTCCGTTCCTGGAGCACGACGACGCCAAGCGTACGCTGATGGGCGCTAACATGCAGCGTCAGGCCGTGCCGCTGGTTCACCCTGCCGCTCCCTATGTCGGTACCGGCATGGAGCGTCGCGCCGCCCTGGACTCCGGCGAGGTCACTCTGGCCAAGAACGCCGGCGAGGTCATCTTTGCCGACGCCGCCAAGATCATCGTCAAGCATGCCGGCGGCATGGACGAGTATCACCTGGCCAAGTACCAGCGCTCCAACCAGTCCACCTGCATCAACCACCGTCCGCTCGTGCGCGTCGGTGACACCGTTGAGCAGGGCGAGCCTCTGGCCGACGGTCCTTCGACCGATCATGGCGAGCTCGCACTGGGTCAGAACCTTACCGTGGCATACATGCCGTGGGAAGGCTTCAACTACGAGGACGGTATCGTCGTGTCCGAGCGCCTGGTGGCCGAGGACCTGCTGACGACCATCAATATCACCCGTCACGAGATCGACGCCCGCGACACCAAGCTCGGCCCCGAGGAGATCACGCGCGACATTCCCAACGTCGGCGAGGACGCTCTCAAGGACCTCGACGAGCGCGGTATCATCCGCATCGGCGCGGAGGTTCACGCCGGCGATATTCTGGTCGGCAAGGTCACGCCCAAGGGCGAGACCGATCTGACCGCGGAGGAGCGCCTGCTGCGCGCCATCTTTGGCGAGAAGGCGCGCGAGGTGCGCGATACCTCCCTCAAGGTGCCGCACGGCGAGAGCGGCCGCGTCATCGACGTCGTCCGCTTTAGCCGCGAGAACGGCGACGACCTGGCCCCCGGCGTCAACGAGCAGGTGCGCGTCTACGTCGCCCAGCGTCGTAAGATCCAGCAGGGCGATAAGATCGCCGGTCGCCACGGCAACAAGGGCGTTATCTGTAACGTTCTGCCGGTCGAGGACATGCCCTATATGGCTGACGGTACCCCGATCGACGTTATCCTCAACCCGCTGGGCGTTCCTTCGCGTATGAACGTCGGCCAGCTGCTCGAGTGCCACCTTGGCTGGGCTGCTGCCTGCGGTTGGGATTCCGAGCAGGCCGACTCCGACAAGTACGTCCCCGGTCCTTTCTTCACCGCCACGCCTGTCTTCGACGGCGCCAAGGAGGACGAGATCGCCGAGGTCATCCGTCGCGCCAACAAGAACATGCTCAACAAGGCCACCGCTGCCTTTGGCGATCACATGCGTCCCGAGTTCGTCACCCAGCTTGACGAGCGCGGCAAGACCCGTCTGTTTGACGGCCGCACCGGCGAGGAGTTCCGCGAGCCCATTACCGTGGGTACGTCCTACATCCTCAAGCTCGGCCACATGGTCGACGACAAGATCCACGCCCGTTCGACTGGCCCTTACAGCCTGGTTACCCAGCAGCCTCTGGGCGGCAAGGCTCAGTTCGGCGGCCAGCGCTTCGGCGAGATGGAAGTTTGGGCACTGTACGCTTACGGTGCTTCTAACGTCCTGCAGGAGATCCTGACCGTCAAGTCCGACGATACCGTGGGCCGCGTCAAGACCTACGAGTCCATCGTC
>USHT01000122.1 GCA_900554455.1 uncultured Collinsella sp. | reverse complement strand
GCAGCATGTCGATCACCGTCGCGTTAGCCTGCGTGCCGCCCACCAGGAAAAACACGTCGGCGTCAGGCGCCTGGCAGGCCTCGCGAATAAGTTGCTTGGCACGCTCGGTATGTGCATCGGTACCGTAGCCGGGCTGCGGCTCCATATTGGTGTCGACGAGCGCCTGCAGCACTGCCGGATGTGCGCCGTGGGAATAATCGTTGTTAAACGCGAGCATGGCAATCCTCTCTTACCGGGTATCGGCCAGATGATTCAAACGGAGCTATTGTACGCCGTTGGGATAGGCAATGCGCGCGGCAAGGCACTCAAGTGCCAGTACCAGGGCAAAACCGCAGCTCACGTCACTCAAAAAGTGCGCACCTATCACGATGCGCCCAAAGGCGACGAGCGCCGCGATCACAGCCGCCGCCCAAAAAATCACGCGGCGACGCGACGGTTTTTCCTTAAAGGCTGCCGCGGGAAGCCCGGCGAGCATAAGGCCGATCGCCGCATGCGCCGTGTGTCCGCTCGCAAACGACTTGAACCCGTCCTTGATCACGCCGGCGGCGATATAGGTCCACTTGTCGGGATTGCCGATCACCCACCACGGCTGAAAATTGAGCCCCGGCGTGACCTCGATCACGCGCATGCGCGGGCGCGACCACAGTGGCTTGACGATCACGTTGAGGATGATGGCCTGAGCGATCCACACGGCAAGCACCATCAACGCCCAGCGCGTGAGTTCGTCGGGCTCGGTCGTGCGCGTGAGGCGATAGACGATAAGGTTGGCAGCGATGACCAGCACAAACGTCAGCACCAACTGAACGGCAATGAGTTTACCGCCAACCCGCAGGGACGAAACGATCTCGTAGCCGGCCAAGCCAACGTTGACGAGGATGCCGAGCCCGGCGAGCCATTTGCTCCCCCTGGAGTCGGGACGCACCGCGCGCACGAGCATAACGCCCGCGATGCTCGCCGTCAGCTCGAACGGCAGCTCGCCGGCGGCCTCGATAAAGCGGCCGTACATGTTGCCGATATTGAACAGCGCGCTCGAGATCTGATAATCAAAGAAACTGCCCACGCCCAGGCAAAGGGCAAGGATGACCGCGATAGCAGCGGCGTCTTTCTTGTAGATGTATCCAAACATGCTTTCCTTTCGGTCGGGCGAAGGGCGGTCAACCTGCAATGTGGGTGAGACGAAGATGGCTTTGTCCCGTAAATACCCTTGCAGGTTGAGCATAAGTAAGCGAAAACGTTCCATTTGTAGCAAGGTGGCCCGAAGGAGGAGGGAAGCGTACTTGCGTACGCGACCGACGAGTGAGGGTCAGATTGCCCAAATGGGGCGTTTGCAGCGTCGACCCGTTAGTCGTCGTCGCTGGCACCCAGCTGTTGCAGCAGCATGAGCGCCGCGGCCACGGGGCCGGTGCCGTCGTTGGCATCGAGGCCGCGACCCAGGCCGCTGCCTGCGCCGGCGCCCGCCTTGTAGGGCACCGACAGCTTGCGGCTCTTGGGGAAGTTCACCGCGCCATAGCGGGACTTAAGCTCAAAGGCCACCTTCTTGGGCACGTCGACGCCTAAAAACGTGATGCGACCGCCGCTGAGCGTGACGCTCTCGAGCCCCAGGCGCTCGCCGCGAATGCGGATGCGTGCGCGATTGAACAGGTTGAGTCCCGCCAACGGCAGTTCGCCATGCGCAGCCTCGGTCTCTTCCTGCACCTCATCGATGCTCTCCAGGTCCTCGGCCGCTGCGAGCTTACGGTACACGAGCACGCGCTGATCCACCGCCGGCAGGTACTCCTCGGACAAGAAGTAATCGGCCGGCAGGTTAATACCCACGCTCGCCGCCTCCACGCCGGCGTCGTCATCGCCGCGCGCCTCGGCCACTGCCTGGCCCAACATCTGCGTAAACAGGTCAAAGCCCACGCTCGACAGGTTGCCGTGCTGCTCGGCGCCCATAAGCGAGCCGGCACCACGGATCTCCAGGTCGCGCATGGCGATGCGCATGCCGCTGCCCAGGTCCTGGAACTCGGAAAGTGCAGTCAGGCGCGCCGTGGCCTCCTCGGTGAGAGGCAGCTCACCCGGGAACATAAAGTACGCGTAGGCCTGCGTGGCAGAGCGACCCACACGGCCCTTGAGCTGGTAAAGCTGCGCCAGACCCAGGCGCTGCGAATCCTCGATGATCAGCGTGTTGGCGGTCGCGTTGTCGATGCCGCTCTCCACGATGGTCGTGGCGATGAGCACGTCGATCTTTTTGGTCGCGAACTCAATCATCACGTCCTCGACCTCGCGCGGGCTCATCTTGCCGTGCGCCACGCCCACGCGCGCCTCGGGCGCGGCCTCGTGCACGCGCGCCACGGCATCGTCGATGGTCTTGACGCGGTTGGACACGTAGTACACCTGGCCGCCGCGACCCACCTCCAGGCGGATCGCCGCGCTCACCACGTCGGGGTCGTACTCCCCCACGTGCACGATCACGGGACGGCGCCCGGTCGGCGGCGTGGTGATCAGGCTCATGTCGCGCACGCCGCTCGTGGCCATCTGCATGGTTCGCGGAATAGGCGTTGCCGAAAGCGTGAGCACGTCGATTTGCTCGCGCAGGTTCTTGAGCTGTTCCTTGTGCTGCACACCAAAGCGCTGCTCCTCGTCGATGATCACCATGCCCAGGTTCTTGGGGTTCACATCGGCCGAAAGTAAGCGATGTGTGCCGATCAGCACGTCGATTGTGCCCTCGGCAAACGCCTTGAGTGCGCGCTTTTGCTGCGCCGGCGTACGGAAGCGGCTGAGCACCTCGACCTCAAGGCCAAACGGGGCAAAGCGCTCAAAGAAGGTCTCGTAGTGCTGCTGGGCCAGAATGGTTGTGGGGCAGAGCACCATGACCTGACGGCCGGAGTCCACACACTTGAACGCCGCACGCAGGGCGACCTCGGTCTTGCCAAAGCCCACATCGCCGCACAGCAGGCGGTCCATGGGCTTGGGCGCCTCCATGTCGGCCTTAATGTCAGCAATGGCCTCCAGCTGGTCGCGCGTCTCGTCGTAAGGAAAGCTCTGCTCCATCTCGATCTGCTCGGGCGTGTCGGGCGGGCAGGCAATACCGGTAATCGACGAGCGGCGCGTATACAGGTCGACCAGGTCAAACGCCAGCTTTTTGGCGTTCTTGCGCGCCTTGTTGGTGGCCCGCGTCCAGTCGGCGGTGTTGAGCCTGGTCAGGCGCGGCTTGTCGCCGTCGGGGCCAACATAGCGCGTGATGCGGTCGACCTGCTCGAGCGGCACGTAGAGTTTGTCGCCATCGGCATATTCCAGCAAAAAGTAGTCGCGCTCCTTGCCGCCCACTTCCTGGCGCGCGATCTCGCTAAAGAGCGCGATGCCGTGGGTAGCGTGCACCACGTAGTCGCCCGGCTTAAACGGGAAGGTGATCTGCGTAATGTCCACCTTGCGGCGGCTGCGCGCGCGGTTGGCGTCCATGCGGGCGTTGAGGTCGGCGATTGAGAACACGGCCAGGTTGGCATCGGGCACCACCACGCCCTGCGGTAGGGCGGCATCGACAAAGGTTACGCGTCCGCGCGAGATGGTGGGCACGGCGGCACCGGCGGCAGCTTTCATGCTGCCGGTGTTGTAGACCCGGTTGATCATGTCGATGTTCTCGGCCAGCGCCTTGTCAACCGCCTTCTGGAACCGGCTGTCGATGGTCAGCTGCACGGTGTGGCCCGGCTCGGGCACTGTGGTCAGGGCCGTATCCACAATGACCCCATCGGAGTTACGGGTGATGGTCTCCACGCCATCCTTGCCCCGCAGTTCGTCCTCATAGGCCGATTCCAGGCCCGAGATTCCGATGATGTCGTTCATGTTGTAGCCTTTTTCGCGCAGGGGGTAGGTGGTCTGGCCGTTTTCATCGGTCACCTTCCACTTTTCAGCGGTGATCTTGCCCACCCGGCCCAGCACATGGGGCAGCACCGTGGATTGCTCATAGCTGCGGGTACTCGTTTCCACGATCTCCACACCCGGCAGCGAGAGGCTGTGCTCCTTGATGGTCGCCACGGTGGCCTCGCTGACATTTTCCGCCATGATAAAGTTGTTCACATTGGAGAACGCCTGCAGCTGCATCTCGTAATGGATACCGCCCAGCGTGCGCTGCCAGCTCAGCGGAAAGCTGGCAAGGTCGTAGTCCTCCACCAGCTTCTCCATCACATCATTGGCCGTTGCATACTGCTGTAAACCAAGATTGTCCTTCATGGCGGCAAGGGCTTTCTGATCCCTGGTGCTGCCCTCTTCGGCGGTAAAGGTATAATTGCCCGCTGCATCCGGCTGGCTGATGAGCAGAGTATCGTTCCAGCTCTCACCGTTGGCACGCAGCAGCTCGACGATCTTCTGGAGCATCCCGTCCAGATCTTCGTCTCCCATCAGCAGCTTGTTGAGCACCACGTTGTAGCTCGTGACGCTGGTGGCAATGCGCTCCCCCCGGCTGTCCACAATGTCACCGCGTGCCGCCGTGACCGTAAACTTGTAGTCGGTGGTGTTGGTGGCCTGGGATTTGAAATCGTCCCCGTTGACCAGCTGCAAAAAGATGAGCCGCAGCCCGTACAGCAGCATCAGGATGCAGGCGGCGGCAACGAGAACACGCATCCGCCGGATGGCGGTTTTCCGTTCTTCTTGGTTCATGGATTCTC
>USHT01000121.1 GCA_900554455.1 uncultured Collinsella sp. | reverse complement strand
GCGCAAGACGAAGGCCACATTAAGTGGCCTTCTTTGCGTGCGGAACTCGCGATGACCTTAATATATTTCTCCGGCCCTCCGCCGTGCTCGGGAGACGACACGTTGATGTCTGCTTAACTCTGCTCGCTCAGGCTAATGACTTTGTTGGGGATCCACTATTTGCTGAAGGGTGAACCTACATTGCATTGGCTCGCCTTCTGCTTGTGGCTTTTCCTCGTCAAAATCAAAGATCATGATGGCGCAGTTGGGAAGTTTTGTTGGGAGCTTGAAGCCCTCTGGGGCTGCGGCCTTGATGAATTGGCGGCTGGCGCTGCCGTGGCTTACTGCTAGGAGGGTTTCGATGCCCTCGGAGCCCATGATATTGGTGAGAGTGTCTACCATGCGCTCTTGCAGCGCGCGGCTCCCCTCTCCTCCGAAGGGGACCAGATCCTCGCCCGGATCCCAGACGTCGGTGGGTAGCGCGTCGTGGGGGCCTTCTTCGAAGGAGCCGTAGCAGCGCTCGATGATGCCTTCGCAGGGCTCGATTGCTGCATCCGGACCCAGGAGTTCGCATGCGACGAGACTTGCCGTGTCTATGGCTCGGCCTAAGGGCGAAGAGACCACTTTATCGGGAACGACGCCGTGGGCTTTGAGCCATGCGGCTGCCATTCCAGCTTGTTTGCGGCCTAAGTCGGTGAGCGGTGAATCGCAGCGACCCTGGACCAGCTTTTTGACGTTGAACTCCGTCTGACCGTGGCGGAGTAGATACAGTTTCTTCATGCTCTCCCCTTCTGCTTCAGTTACCTTGCCAGCGCAGCCCTACTCGTGGGTATGGCCTACGTAGTCTTCGTCGATCGTAATCTTGGCAATCGACTTGGGATATTCCGATTCGACCCGTTGTGCCAGCGCGTGCTTTACGTCTTCGGCACTCATCTGCAAATCCGAGGGTCGCACGCAGTCAAAGATCACGTTGGTGTGCGTGGGGCCCGGCACGCAACGCAGATCATGAATCGAAAGGCGGCTATCGATCTCTTGGGCCATAGCGTTGATGCGCAGGCGCATGCTCGCCACCTTGGGATCGTCGGTCACGATGGGATCGTAATGGAGCGTGACGATCATGCCGTCCTCGTCCCTAAACGCTTGCTCGATGTTGTCGAGCGTGTCATGGCTTTCCAGAGGGCTGGCCTCGGCTGCCATCTCGGCGTGAGCGCTTGCGAACTTCCTGCCCGGGCCGTAATCGTGAACCATCAGATCGTGAACGCCCAAAACGCCGGGATAGCTCATGATCTTGTCTCGAATGTGCTTGACCAGCTTAGGATCGGGCGACTGGCCCAAAAGTGGGCTCACCGTATCCTGGATGAGTTCAAAGCCGCTCCAGCCAATATAGGCGCCAACAGCAAGGCCGACCCATGCGTCAAGATTGATGTGCGTCACCTGCGAAACAATTGTGCACGCCAACACGGCGCCTGTGGCAAGGACATCGTTCTTGGAATCCTGCGCGGTCGCATGCAGCGTCTCGGACTCAATGCGATCGCCGAGCTTTTGGTTGAGGGCCGCCATCCACAGCTTAACGACCATCGAAAGCACTAGAACTGCCACCAGGGCAAGCGAGAACTCGACAGGTTCGGGGTGGATGATGCGCTCAAACGAGGACTTCACCAGTTCAAGGCCAATGAGAAGCACGAGCGCCGCCACGACAAGACCCGAGAGGTACTCGTAGCGACCATGGCCGTATGGATGCTCGGGGTCGGCGGGCTTGCTCGCCAGCTTAAAGCCCAGCACGCTCACGATATTCGAGCTGGCATCGGACAGGTTGTTCATGGCATCCGCAACAATCGAAACCGATCCCGAAACCACACCAATTGCGCCCTTCACAGCACAAAGCGCAACATTGGCGACAATACACACCATGCCCGCTAACGTGCCCACGCGCGCACGATCGCCCTGTGCGCGCTTAACAATCCACTCGACCATCTACATCCGCCCCCACGGTACTACCTATATATCTATTGCTCAAACGGATTGTAGTGTAGCCACTTTGTCTCCCAGATACAAAGAGGCCGCAGCCCGCACGGGCCACGGCCTTGGAGCATGACAAAAGAATTGTCCTTTTGTCGCACAGGTTTATGCGCTTACTTCAGCAGCGCTCGCCACTGTTTCGGGCGAATCGGCTCCGTCCTCCGTCGCCTGTTCCTTCGTCGGCACCACACCAAAGCAGTAGCTCAGCGCCGCAGACATCGCGAATGCTACACCACCGGCAGCGCAGCACCACAGCAGGTTCGAGATGCCGCCCGTGGCAAAGCCAATGACCATGAGGACATTCGTCATGCCGATGGTATAGGCCGTAACGTGGCCCACGGCCGCAACAAGGCCTCCGACGGCGCCGCCAATGGCCATGCACGTCAGGCACCTGCCATATTTAAAGCCGCAACCGTACAGCGCCGGCTCGCTTACGCCACCAAGCACACCCGAGATCGAATAGCCCAGCATGAGCGCCTTCTCGTCCTTATCCGCAACGCGAAGCGACGCGCCAAAGGGCATGCCCCAAACGGCGAACGTTGCCATCGTCGCGGCGATCAGGATGCACGAATCCGTTCCCACACTCATAAACTGCGCATAGGCGAGCGATAGGACGACGTTGCTGACGCCCGCGATCTTTAGGAACTCCCAGCCCGCGGCAAGCCCCATGAGCGTGAGCAGCGACACGATGCCACCGGAATTGCCGAGCATAAACATAAGCTGGCCCAACAGCATGCCCAGATAGCTGCCCGCCGGCGCCGTAATGCACAGCGAAACCGGAACCATGACAAGCAAGGTCGCAAACGGAACAAACGAAAACGCCACGGCCTTAGGGATAACGCGCTTAAAGAAACACTCCACTCGCCATAGCACGGGCACCGAGATGAGAACCGGAATAACAGTCGTCGTGTAATCGTTGACCGGCGCGGGAAGCAGACCATACACGGAAGTCATCGATGCCCCCGTCGTCGATGCGGCATCGACAAGCTTGAGTAAATCGGGTGCAATCAATACGCCGCCCAGCATCATGCCCAGCTGCTCCGAGCAACCGAGCTGGCGGGCGGCCGCCCAACCAAGATAGATGGGCAAAAAGTAGTAGCCGGCGTTATAGAGCCAACTGTAGAACAGGCGATAGATTTCGGAATCGGCAGACCACAGGCCCAGCATGCCTTCGCCCATAATGACAGCGACGGTGCGGAACAACGCCGCGCAGACAATAAACGGCAGCGCCGACATCATGCTTTTGGACAGATAGTCCACCACGGCCATGGCGTTTGATGAAACCGACGTTGTAAACGAGGTGTTAGAAACTTGTAGCATGGAACGCCTTTCCCAATATGACATGCGGGCTGTCCCTTTGTCACATCGTGCGGTATCGACCGATTGCGCGGTACTTTTCGTAGCGGAGGTTTGTGAGGGTCGCGTCGTCGAGCTGCCCAAGCGTATCGAAGGCATCAAATGCCGAGGACATGACGGCACCGGCGATCTTCTCATGCGACAGGCCCCTATCGTCAACAATGCCGTCGATGATGCCAAGCGCCAACAGATCGGGGGCCGTGAGCTTAAGCGCCTCGGCGGCCTCATTCGCGCGCTCGGTATCCTTCCACAGGATCGACGCACAGGCCTCGGGGCTCACGACCGAATAGGCCGAGCTCGAGAGCATCAGGATGCGGTCGGCCACGGACAGCGCCAGCGCGCCACCAGAGCCGCCCTCGCCTGTCACCACCGAGACAATCGGCGTCTTAAGGCCGCTCATCTCCATGAGATTCTGGGCAATCGCCTCGCCCTGGCCGCGTTCTTCGGCTTCCATTCCGCAGAAGGCGCCTGGGGTGTCTACGAGACAGATAACAGGCCTGTGGAATTTTTCGGCCTGTTTCATCAGACGCAGGGCTTTGCGGTAGCCCTCCGGGGACGGCATGCCGAAATTGCGGCGGATGTTTTCTTTCGTATCCGCGCCTTTCGCCTCGGCGATGACCGTGACCGGTGTGCCGTCAAACGACGCAATACCACCGATGATCGCCGCATCATCGCCATACAGCCGGTCGCCATGGAACTCGATAAAATCCGGAAACAGCTCCCGAATATAATCCCCTCCGACCGGCCGGTCTTTTTTCCGCGCTTTCTGCACACAATCCCAGGCCGACGATTTCCGCAGATTCTCCCACTCCGTCTCTTCTTTTTCTCCCCGAAGCGATTTTTCCTGTCCGTCCCTGGAAGTTTCCGTATTTTCAGTTTCTTCTGCCAGCGCCTTCACGCTTTCTGCCGCAGTCTCTTCTTTCTGCAGTTCCTTCCCGTTTTCTTCCGGCACAGAATTCTTCATCAAATCGCCACCGCCCGATGCCATACCTTCCGCACGCTTCCCATGCATCCGCAGAATCTCCGCCAGCACCTCTTTCGCCTCTTCTCTTGGCAGAATCCGATCCACAAACCCATGCTCCACCAGAAACTCCGCCCGCTGGAACCCTTTCGGCAGTTTCTGTCCTATTGTCTGCTCAATAACCCTCGGTCCCGCAAACCCAATCAGCGCATGCGGCTCCGCCAGAATAATATCCCCCAGCATCGCCCAGCTCGCCGTCACGCCGCCCGTCGTCGGGTCCGTCAGCACACTCACATACAAAAGCCCCGCATCACTGTGTCTTTTCAGTGCCGCCG
>USHT01000120.1 GCA_900554455.1 uncultured Collinsella sp. | reverse complement strand
ATGATCCGCATCTGCTTTATGAGTCAGAGAAGCTGGTTTGTATCCTGTCAGAAAAGATAAGGCAGGGAAGACCGATCCGGATCATTGGAGATTACGACATCGACGGCGTGGTCGTAAAGGTCGACGGCTTCCAGCAGCAGCTCGACCTGGGCTTTACTGCCCGCGCGCCGCGCTGGGCCATTGCCTTTAAGTTTCCGCCCGAGGAAAAGCAGACCATCCTGCGCGAAATCCGCATCCAGGTGGGCCGCACCGGTGTGCTCACACCGGTCGCCGAGTTCGACCCGGTGACGGTCGCCGGCTCCACCATCGCGCGCGCCACGCTGCACAACATTGACGAGATCCGTCGCAAAAACGTGCGCGAGGGCGATACCATCATCGTGCACAAGGCAGGCGACGTAATCCCGGAGGTCGTGGGCCCGGTGCTCGACAAGCGCCCGGCCGATTCGGTCGACTGGCACATGCCCGAGGTCTGCCCCGTGTGCGGTAGCCCCGTGGTCCACGAGGACGGCGAGGTCGCTTACCGCTGCGTCTCCATCGACTGCCCCGCGCAGCTCAAGGAGCGCCTGCTCCACTGGGTGAGCCGCGGCTGCATGGACGTCGACGGCCTGGGCGACGAGATTGTCGACAAGATGATCGCCGCCGGGCTGATTCACGATGTCGCTGACTTCTACCAGCTCACGGTTGACGACATCGCCGGGCTGGACACGGGGCGCGCCTATGCCAGCTCAAACAGCAAAAAGGGCGTCAAGAAGGGCGATCCCATTCCGGTGGGCCTCAAGACGGCCGAAAAGATCATCGCCGAGCTCAACAAGTCCAAGAGCCAGCCGCTCGGTCGCGTGCTGTTTGCCCTGGGTATACGCCACGTGGGTAAGAGCGTGGGCGAGGTCATCGCCGAACGATTCCTGTCGATTGACAAACTTATCTTGGCGAGCGAAGAGGACATCGCCGAGTGCGAGGGCATCGGTCCCAAGATCGCGGCGAGCGTCAAGCAGTTCCTGGCCGTGCCCGAAAACCTTGCCGTGCTGGAGCGCCTGCGTCAGGCGGGCCTGTCGCTCGAGGTCGACCTGGGCGCCGCGCACGCGCAAGCCGCAGCCGACGCTGGCGTGGCGGGCGAGCTCGCCGACGCACAGCCGCTTGCGGGTTTGACCTTCGTGCTCACTGGTACACTCGTCAACCGCACGCGCGACGAGGCGGGCGCGGCGCTCAAGGTGCTCGGCGCCAAGGTTTCGGGCAGTGTTTCAAAGAAGACGAGCTATCTGGTCGCCGGCCCCAAAGCGGGCTCCAAGCTCACCAAAGCCGAGCAGCTGGGCGTACCCGTGCTGGACGAGGACGCACTCGAGCAGATTTTGGCTACTGGTCAGGTGCCCCAGGCTTAGGACATCGATAATCAAATTAGAAAACCTCCCGGAAAGGCTGATACTTTCCGGGAGGTTTTTATTTGGGCGTGGTGGCGGGCAGCATGATCTGCGTCATGTAGGTTGCTGAGGGTGACCCTGCGGAGCGGTGTCGTTCCGGAGCGATAGAAGATTCATGCAAAGCAAAGGGGCCCCGCAGTGAGGTCCCACAACGGGCTGCCCCATTGTGATGAGTTTTATACACTTTAACATTAACATTAACGTGTATACTTAGCAGTGAAGATATATGTTGAGAGGAGCAGTTATGGTTACCGTCGCGTTTTCGGAACTGCGCCAAAACCTTACGCAGGTGGCCGAAAAGGTTGCCAATGAGGGCGAGGAGGTTGTGGTCTTCAAGCGGAGCAAGCCGTTGTTCAAGATCGTGCCGCTCGACTATGAAGGTCCAGTTACGGTGGAATATGACGCTGCCCAGGAGCGTGGGGGCGCAAAACCGACGTGCGGCACGGGCAAGCCCAAGCGCGACGTGGGTACGATGTGGCATCCCAAGATCACCTGGAAGGAGATCCGTGAGATGCTCGCGGAGAATGAGGACTACCAGGAGTATCTCGATATCGTGGCTAACATGCCAAAGGGAACGCCGCTCGATACGATGACGGTTGAAGATGAAAAGCGCGTCGCGAGGGAGCGCTACCTATGAGAGCATTTCTCGATACCAATTTTCTGCTCGATTGCGTGCTGCCGGGCCGGCCGGAGCATGGGGCGGCGCGAACGATCAAGGGGCTCGTTGACGTGGGGCTTATCGAGGGTGTTGTTTCGGCCTGCTCTCTCAAGGACGCGTATTACATTCTCACCAAACAGGCCGGCGAGGCGCGCGGGCGCGAGGTAGTGCGCGACTGCCTTAAGAGCTACTCGGTAGAGCCTCTCGACCAAGAAGCTTGTTTTACCTCCGCCTATTCCGATGAGCCGGACTTTGAGGACGGCTGTATCCGTGCGATGGCCGAGCGTGCCGGCGTGGACTTTATTATCACGCGTGACCGCGCCGCTTTTGTGCGCTCGACCATCAAGACCTTCTCGCCTGCAGAGTTCATCCGTGCGTTTCCGATTCCGGAGGAGTAAAACCGCCATATCGGGGACTGTCCCCGGCGTTTAGCGAGCTTGTTGGGAGGCTCCTGGTCCAGTGACTGTTACAAAAAACGGCTATAGCAAATTTGTTGTACTTCGATCCGAGGACTACGACCTCATGGTTCAGGAACAGGCTAAGGCTCGCCTGATGGCTCGTATAGCTGTGGCCGAGCGGGAGCGTGCTGCTGGCACGGCGCGTGATGCCTTTGAGGCTCTCGATGACCTTGAGGCAAAAAATGGCCTATAACGTCAAGATTCTGCCTTCAGCCGAACGTTTTCTAGGCAGTTCTTATCTGGACGGGGCAACCGGCACCGTGATCTGCGTCACGCAGGTCGCGGGGTCGTCGCTGATGATGTCGTCGATGAGGGCGATTTCGCGTTGCCCCGCTACGCCGCCAACTTGTCAAAAGCCCCGCGCCGGTTGAGCATGGTAAACGCGACAACACAGATGACCGCCGATAGAATCGACCCACACGGCGAGGCGATGCCCATGGGAAACAACGTATCGGAATAGGCGTTCGATAGCAGCCACGCGCCCGGCACGCGAATGAGCGCCACGGCCAGCACGTTGTGCGCAAAGCCGATGTAGCTCTTGCCGTATGCAGCGAAAAAGCCGCTAAAGCAAATGTGGATGCCGGCAAAGATTGCATCGAAAATGTAGCTGCGCATATAGCCGGTGCCGGCAGCGACCACCGCGGCGTCCTTGGCAAAAAAGCCGATAAACGCCGGCGCCACCAGCCACATCAGCACCGTGATCAGACAGCCGTACACTACCGAGATGGTCATGGCGTCCTTGAGCACCTGACGCGCGCGGTCGCCCTTGCCCGCACCGGCATTTTGCGCCGTGAGCGCGCTGACGGTGGCACCCATGGAACTCGGCACAATGAACAAAAAGCTGATCATCTTCTCGACCAGGCCCACGGCGGCAGCGTCGACGAGCCCTCGGTGGTTGGCGATGACGGTGATAAACATAAACGCCACCTGGATGCAGCCGTCCTGCACGGCTACGGGCACGCCGATTTTAAGAATGCTGCCGAGTACCTCGGGCTGGGGGCGCAGGTCGCTGCGCTTAACGTGGATGTTCGTGCGGCGGCTCTTGAGCCACACGAGCGCGAGGGCAACGCTGGCCGTCTGGGCGGTCACCGTGCCGAGCGCCGCGCCCACGGGGCCGAGCCCCATATGGCCAATGAACAGAAAGTCGAGCGCGATGTTGATGATACATGCCACGCCGATCACGTACATGGGCGAGCGCGAATCGCCTAGGCCGCGAAAGATGGCCGAGAGAATGTTGTATGCGGCGATAAACGGAATGCCCATAAAGCAGATACGCAGGTAGGCGGCGGTTCCTTCGACTGCCTCGGCCGGCGTGCCAATGAGTGCCACGATCTGCGGGCACAGTGCAAGCAAGATGGCGGCCAGCACCACCGAGACACCCATAAAGAGCGTAATGGTGTTGCCGATGGCGGTCTCGGCGCGGTCGAAGCGGCGCGAGCCCACGGCGTGGCCGACGATGACCGTCGTTCCCATGGCCAGGCCCACGAGCGTCACGGTAATGATATAGAGCGTCTGCGCACCATTGCCCACGGCGGTGATGCCGGCGGCGCCGCTAAATTGCCCCATCATGTACAGGTCGGCCATGCCGTAGAGCATCTGCAAAAAGTACGAGAGCATATAAGGCAGGGCAAAGACCGCGATGGTCTTGAGGACATTGCCGCGTGTGAGGTCATGTTCCATGGGCGGGTTACTTTCTTGCTTGGTTCGTTTAGCTACCAGTGTAGTGAAAACCCTACAACGATTGTAGAGTCAAGGTTTGTGTTGACGCCGAAGCGAAAAAGTCTCGCGCACCATTATTCCGAGTGAATATGGACACACATCACGAGAACTCGCCGCCGGCGCTAACCTTGCAGAAAACGATTTCGGAATACTTGACACCATTATTCGGCGCGCAATAATACGTGCGTTTGCGAACAACGTTTGATGGGGGTTGAACCTGCGTGCGCAATCTCAAAATACTGTTTTCCTATCTAGGGGCATACCGTCGCGATGCCATCCTCGGCGTGTTCTTTGTGTCGGTCAAGACGGTGCTCGAGCTGTTTATCCCGGTCATCATGGCCAACATCATCGATGTGGGCGTGCCTGCGGGTGATATCAACTACATGCTGCTGCAGGGCGCGTACATGTTGGTGTGCGCTGCGCTTTCGCTGGTACTGGGCTTGGGTTATGCCCGCACGTCCGCCCGCGTTGCC
>USHT01000119.1 GCA_900554455.1 uncultured Collinsella sp. | reverse complement strand
GACTGGTGGTCCGCGGAGAGCTACCCATCTGGGTCTGCGTGCTCATTATTGGCCGCGACATCTATCTGGGCATCGGCACACTTATCGTTCGCCATTACCACCCTCGTCCCATTGACGTCGTCTTCCCCGGAAAGATTGCGACAGCGCTGCTCATGACCGGCTTCTCGCTCATGCTGCTCGGGTTCCCCGTTATTGACGGCCTGCATCTTTTACCTTCAACCCTCACGGCCTTCCCGGGCCTCAACGGAAGCTCGGTGCCCCTCGGCATCTTCTTTGTGTACGGCGGCGTGATCTTCTCCATGCTCACGGCTGTCATCTACTCCATTAAGGGCGGAGCGGCCATTAAACAGGCTCTCACGCATCCCGAGGACGAGGACATCGACTTTCTGAACCCTGAAATCGAAGACTGATTCGTTGGGGTATGATTACGTACGGTTCATTATTTGCGGCACGTCCGCGATAAGTTAGGGGTTGTCATGGACAACATGGTTAACAATATGCCTCAGAATGATAAGACTGCTGACGCTACCTGCGTATTCCGCGTGCCTTCAAGCGACGTCACCGTTCCCGACCTCATGGCCAACGTGCGCATCACCGCCCCCGTTCTGTCCATCGTCAAGGGTCCGCAGACGGGTGCCGCTTTTGAGCTCGATGACGACGTGACCACCATCGGCCGCGATCCCGCGAACGGCATCTTCCTCAACGACATGACTGTTTCGCGCAGCCACGCGCGCATTATTCGCGAGGGCCTCGGCGCTCGCATCGAGGACCTGGGCTCGCTCAATGGCACCTGGGTCGACGGCGCCATTGTCAACGCAGCCCCGCTGCACGACGGTTCTTCCGTCCAAATCGGTACGTTTACGCTCATCTACCACGAGAGCACGCCGGAGCGCATCGAAACCGGTGAGTAGGGCATGGCCGAACGCAACTATCTGAGTATCGGCCAAGTCGTCAACCTACTTCGAGGCGCATACCCCGATCTTTCGAACTCAAAAATTAGATTTCTAGAGGATGAGGGGCTCATTACCCCTCATCGTACGCCTAAGGGATACCGTCAGTACTCCAAGGAGGACGTTGATCGCCTGGAGGTCATTCTGCACTTGCAGAAGACTCGCTACATGCCGCTCAACGTAATTAAGCAGCGCTTGGAAAACGCCACGGACCTGTCAACGCTCGCTTACGAGGTGGGCTTGCTGTCCGATGTTCCGCTCAAGACGGAGCCCAAGGAGACTAAGCAAAAGCTGCATCCCATCGAGACCATTCCCGATATGCTGGGCGTCGAAATCTCGTTTATCAGGTCGCTTGCCGAAAACGACCTCATTCGCATCATCAAGAGCCCGCAGAATCGAGAGCTCGTCGATGGCCGCGATTTCCCAATCATCCGCTACTGCTCCGAGCTGTCACGCTTCCATATCGAGCCGCGCAACCTGCGTCAGTACGTGTCTTCCGCCAACCGCGAGTCCTCGATGTTTGAGCAGGTGCTCGTGAGCATGCTCGGAATGGATACCTCCGATGACGAGCGCGACGCCAAGCTCGAGCGTGCGTTTAAGAAGCTTCACGACCTGACGGAGGGCGTGCACACCGCGCTGCTCAAGAACCGCGTTTTTGAGTCGCTCAACGCCGTGGTCGAGGACGCCGACATCGATGCACTCGATGAGGAAATCACTCGCTCCGAGTCCACCAAGGCCAAAAACGAAGAGATAGCCGCGCCGGCTTCGCACGAGGATTCTCTCGTAAAGCCGCTCAAGGTCGTCGCCCCTTCGCAATCCGGCTCCTCCACCGCAGGCAAATAACCTCAGCTGAAATTTCGGCAACCCATTGAAAGGTCACACAATGTACGACTTCGAATCTCAAATCGTCGACATCCCCGACTATCCCGAGCCCGGAGTCATCTTTAAAGACATCACGCCGCTCTTTGGCAATCCCGAGGCGCTCAAAGCCATGACCGATGCCCTCGCCGAGCACTTTACCGGCATGGGAATCACCAAGGTCGTGGGTCCCGAGGCTCGCGGCTTTATGGTTGGCGTACCGGTGGCTGTAGCCCTTGGCGCTGGCTTTGTTCCCGCACGTAAACCGGGCAAGCTGCCGCGCGAGACCGTAAGCCAGAGCTACGAGCTCGAGTACGGCACCGATTCAATTGAGATCCATGCCGACGCTATCAGCTCTAAAGATACCGTGTTGATTCTGGACGACTTGGTCGCGACGGGCGGAACCGTCGAGGCAACAGGTAAACTGGTGCGAGATATGGGCGCAAAGCTTGTCGGTTACGGTTGTATCCTTGAGCTTGCGTTTCTCAACCCGCGCGAGAAGCTCACGCCGTCTAATGACGATGTGGAGCTCTTTAGCCTGGTGACGGTGGACTAGCCGTTACCCTTAGTTACTGGAAAGGAAGCTACATGCGCACAGCAAACACGCACAAAAACATGGCACGCTGCGCTGCTACGGCAACCCTCGCTTGTGTTTTGGGCTTGGGCCTCGCGGCTCCTGCCTACGCCGATACCGCATCCGACCTTGCCGCTGCTCGTACGAAGCTCGAGCAGATCGGCACCCAAACTCAGCAGATTTACGATGAGC
Source organism: uncultured Collinsella sp. (assembly GCA_900554455.1). Lineage (GTDB taxonomy): Bacteria > Actinomycetota > Coriobacteriia > Coriobacteriales > Coriobacteriaceae > Collinsella. The sequence continues at coordinate 2,183 of USHT01000119.1, read as the reverse complement.
TCGCCACGCAGACGCAGGCACTCGATCAGACTGCCGGCGAGATCACGCAAAAGCAGCAGGAGATCGCCGATGGTCAGGCCAAGCTCTCGACCTATGTCGCCGGCGAGTACAAAACCGGCGGTCTGAGCCTGCTTCAGGTTCTGACGGGTGTCGATGACCTGAGCGATATGCTCAACCGTCTGTTCTACTACGGCAAAGTTTCCGATAAGCAAGCTCAGACCATTCAAGAGGTCAAGGAGCTTAAGCAGCAGCTCACCGATAAGCAGGCCGAGCAGGAGAAGAACGTCGCCGCCACGCAAAAGAAGGTCGACGAGCTTAATGCCCAGCAGGCTGAAGCCCAGAACGTCGTAAACTCTCTGGATTCACAGCTGCAGGCCGAGCTTGCCGCCGAGGCCGAGGCCAACGCCGCGCTGCAGGCCGGCATCAACGCCAGCACCGCCGAGAAGGCCACGGTGAGCAACGAGACTGCCGGTACGACCGAGAACACCAACAACGGTGGCCAGACCAGCAATAACAACAACCAGGGCGGCAACACTCCGGCTCCTGCGCCGGCACCTGCTCCGACGCCGCAGCCCTCCACGCCCGCTCCGGCTCCGACGCCTTCTGCTCCGAGCCAGTCCGTCGATGGCGGTTCTGTTGTCTCACGTGCATACAGCAAGCTTGGTTGCGCTTATTCCTGGGGCGGAATTGGCCCGAACAGCTTCGACTGCTCTGGTTTTGTTAGCTATTGCCTCACTGGTCGCTATTGCCGCCTGGGCACCACGGGTACCTTTATGGGCTGGACGCGTGTGTCCGATCCGCAGCCCGGTGACGTTGTGGTCAACTCGTACCATACCGGCATTTACATCGGTGGTGGTCAGATGATTCATGCTTCCGACTACAACACGGGTGTTATCATCAGCTCCGTTGCCGCCGGCATGAACAATAACTACATCTTCGTGCGTTACTAAGTCATCTTACACAGCGTGTGAATGTGGACCTCGTGGCTTTGAGCCATGGGGTCCATTCTTTTGCCTTTCGTGCAGTCCGCTATCTAGTTTTGAATACTAGATAGCGGCCCAATCGGTCTGCAAGATGGCTATAATTGTATGGGAACAATTAGAAAGGACCCTCTATGCGCTGGGCACTTATCTCCGATTCAAGCTGCAACCTCCGCGATTGGCAACCGACCGCGCCCCATACCACCTTTGCATTTGCACCCCTTAAGATCCGAGTGGGGGAGCGTGAATTCATCGATGACCTTTCGCTCGATGTTCATGAGCTCAACTGCGCTGTTCAGGCGGAGACGAACGCTTCTTCGAGCGCTTGTCCCAGCGTAGGGGAGTGGGCCGAGCTCTTCAAATTGGCAGACAAGACCATCTGCATGCCAATCTCTGAGGGCGTGTCGGGCAGCTACAACGCGGCAGCCACGGCTCGCGATATGGTTCTTGCCGAGAAGCCCGACCGACAGATTCATCTGGTCAATTCACGCGCAGCTGGCGGCAAAATGGACCTCATTTTCTTGCTGTTCGACCGCTACCTTGCAAGCAATCCGAATGTCTCATTCGAGGATGCTTGCGCATACTTCGATAGCCTTGAACAGAACAGCAAGATCCTCTTCAGTTTGTGCAATTACGAAAACCTCGCCAAAGCCGGGCGTATCCCTAAGGCAGCTGGCGTCATTGCCAACAAGCTCAATATCCGCATTTTGGGCACGGCGAGCGAAGCGGGCAAAATTGAACTCGTTGGGCACACGCGCGGCGAAAAGAAGATGCTCACCAAGATTGTCGACACCATGGAGGCCGAGGGTTTCACGGGCGGCGAGGTCATCATCGATCACGTTGAGAACGAATCTGGAGCCCAGGCGCTTACCAGCCGCATTGTGGAGCGCTGGCCAGGCTCCAAGACTATCATCATGCCCTGTAACGGGTTAGATTCATACTATGCCGAGATGCACGGCCTCATCATCGGCTACGGCATGGACGTGGCTTCGGGCCGATAATGTCCAACTAGACAAACGCACGGTCGGGATAAGGGGCCACTGGCCTCTTATCCCGACCGTTTTATACCTCGGTTAGCTATTAAACCCATTGAACTTTAGATAGCTCATCAGGTAGGCCTTCGAAACGAAGGACGATACTGCACTGCGTACAAGCAGCGACTCGCGCGTAACCTGATGTGCGGTATCGGGCACGGGAGTCTGC
>USHT01000118.1 GCA_900554455.1 uncultured Collinsella sp. | reverse complement strand
CTTCGAGGTACACGCATGTACCCATCTCGTGCATCAGTTCAATGTTCACCGGCGTCTCGACGATGCCACCCCCGCACGATACCAGCAGGCTGCGCTCGCTTTGGAGCGAACGAAGCGCCGAGGTCTCGAGTTCACGAAAACGATCCTCGCCCTCGGTCTCAAAAATCTCGGTTACCGACTTGCCGCAACGACGCACGACCAGGCGATCGGTATCGATAAAACGCCGCTTGAACATGGTGCCGACGTTGCGCGCGAGCGTCGATTTGCCCGCGCCCAAAAAGCCGATAAAGAAGATATGGTCGCAGCCGTGTTTGATGTGCTGAGACATGGCGAAACCTATTCCTCGCAGGGAAGGTCGCGCAGGGCCCGGCGCTCAAAGATACGGAAGATCTGCGTGTACCACAGGTCCTGGGTTGCCTGTGGCTTGACCAGAATAGTGTCAACGCCGGCAAAGTTACCGCTCCACACGTCCGTGTAAAGCTGATCGCCGATCAGCACGGCCTCGTTAGCCGTAGCACCTAGGCGCTTAAGGCCCGCTTTGAGGGCAAACGGGGCGGGCTTCATGGCGTGGCTGATGGCCTCGAGCCCCAACTCGCGCGCCGATGCCATGACCTGATCGCGATGCCAGTTATTGGACACCATACACAGCTTAAAGCCCTTGGCATGGGCGGCTTCGAGCCAAGCGGAAACCGCAGCGGGAACCCGCTCGGTATCGCGCGGCACCAGGGTGTTATCGCGGTCGAGTAGAATGGCTCGCTTGCCGTCGGCCCACAGGGTATCGAGGTCGATGCGGTCGACTGAGGCTACATATCGTTTGGGGCTAAAAATCCTCATGATCAATTCCAAGACTGTTGGTGCTCTTCGTAGGTCTTCGAGAAATACTCCTTGTCCTGTGTAATGTAGAAATACAGATCATCGGAGTCGGTCGGCTCAAGGGTGGCCTTGAGCGCCTCGAGCGACGGAGAGCAGATGGGCGTGGGCGGCAGGCCCTCGTGCTTATAGGTGTTATACGGGCTATCGCTCTGCAAGTCGTCGGCGGTAACCTCGCCGCCGGTGACATACATCATGGTCGCATCGCTATTGAGGTAGCGCAGGCCATCGAGCTTGCCCGCCAGACGGTTATAGAAAACCGATGCCACATGCGCGCGCTGATCGGCGTTGAGGCCCTCGCGCTCGACGATCGAGGCAAGGTTAACGATATCGTAATCGGACATCTCTACGCCATAGCGCTCCTTGATCTTGGCCTCGCAGCTGGCAAAGTCAAGCGACTTATACTCGGCGTGGAACTGGTCAAGCATGGCGCGAATCACATCATCGGCAGACGGGTCCTTACCCAACGAATAGGTCTTGGGGAATAGGAAGCCCTCGAGCGAATCGTTTGCAGCGTCTTTAAGGAAAGCGTAACCATTCACATAATTGCTCGCCTTAGCTTGGTTAAGAAAGTCCTCCTTCGAAATGCTGTCGTACGCCTTGGCCACACGGTCGGCGACCTGGTCAACCGTCAGGCCCTCAGGGATAGTCAGCGCATTGGAGCCCGCGTTGGGGCCTTCCATGAGCTGCTGAACGACCTTGGTCGCGTCCATAAGCGTGGTGAACGAGTAGGTGCCAGGCTTAAGCGACATGTCAGCGTTGAGCTTTTTGACCGCCGCGTAATAATCCTTGGGATTTTCGACGATATGGTTCTCGGAGAGAATCGAAGCGATGGCGTCACCCGAGGCACCATCGGGAATCGTGATAGTAACTTGCTGACCAGCAGCGACATTCGCATCCTCACCGGCAAAGAAGCCCTTGACGGCTGGCACGACAAAGAAAACGATCGCTAAAAGCGCAAGCACGGCGACGACGCCACCGATAATCATAGGCACCGGGGAGCTTTTCTTTTGGGCACCACGGCGGGCGTGCGTTTTATAGCTCGAGCGCGTGGCCGGAGCAACGCCGTACGAGCCATGAGCATGATGTGTGTGGGAGCGTGATTGCCGGGCCTGCCCCTGCGTGCGCTGGGCAGGAGCCTGCTGCTTAAAACGAGCGCCGCCAGCGGGCTGCGAGGGACGAGTGGCGGGCTGCTGAGCAGCACGCTGAGTAGGTTGAGCCGAACGCTGCATCGGCTGCGCTGGGCGCTGGCCAGGCTGAGCGGGACGCTGCGCGGGCTGCCGTGTACGATTCTGCTGGCGCGGATCGGAAGCGCTAGGCATGCTGGACCTCCTCGTTTTTACAATCGAGCCACGTCTGCAAAAACAGGCTGGCGGCAATCATGTCGATCTTGCCCCTCATCTGCTTTTCGTTGAGTCCCTGATCTCGCAGAATGCGCTTGGCCTCTTGCGAGGACAGACGCTCGTCCTCAAACTCCAGCGGAAGTTCGAGCTCGTCGGCAATCTTTTGGGCCACGGCGGCGACGCGCTCGGCCTGGGGGCCAGGCTCACCGGCCATGGTCAAGGGACGTCCGCTTACCAGGATATCGGGCTCATAGTCCTCGACTAGGTAACGGAACGTCTTGGCCATAGCGGTGACCTCGGCAGCCGGCAGCACCTTGACGGGCATCGCCATCTTGCCATCACGGCTCGAGACGGCGATGCCGATTCTGGTCTCCCCTATGTCCAGCGCGAGCGCAACCACAGCGACTTCTTAGATTCTTAGGCGCCGAGCGCGGTCTTAGCGGCCGCGAGGGCATCGGCGATACCAGCAGCATTCTTGCCACCGGCCTGGGCCATGTTGGGACGGCCGCCACCGCGACCGTCGACCAAGCCCGCGATCTGCTTGATCACGTTGCCGGCGTGGAAACCGGCCTTCACGGCGTCATCGGAGCCGGCGGCAAGCAGGGCCGGGGTGCCCTTCTCGGTCACGCTGGCGACGACGCAGGCGACGGGGCCGGCGACCTTCTGGTGCACGGTATCCCAAACGTTGCGCAGGTCTGCGGCCTCAAGGCCCTGAAGCTCAGCGACGACGAGCTTGTAGCCGTTCAGCTCGACAGCGCCGTCGATGGCGCTGGAAATGGCATCGGAGGAGCCACCGGTAAGCGCCTTCTTGAGCTTGCTGGACGTCTCGCGCAGCTCGGCCTGCAGGTTCTCTACGCGGGCGGGAACCTCTTCGACGCGGCACTTGAGCGCAGCGGCAGCGGCGTCGACGAGCGTCAGACGGTCGGCCATGTAGTCGAGGGCACCCTTAGAGGTCACGGCCTCGATACGGCGGACATTGGAGCCCGTGGAGGACTCGGAAATGATCTTGAACAGACCGATCTCGGCGGTGTTGGCGGCATGGGTGCCACCGCAGAGCTCACGAGAGAACGGCTGATCCTCGGCGCCCACCGAGACGACGCGGACGATGTCGCCATACTTCTCGCCAAACAGGGCGACAGCACCGGCGGCCTTGGCCTCGTCGATGCCCATGGCGCGGGTCACGACCGGCTTGGAAGCGAAGATCTGCTGGTTGACAAGGTCCTCGACAGCCTTGAGCTGCTCGGAGGAAAGGGCCTCGAAGTGCGTGAAGTCAAAGCGCAGGTGCTCGGGCGTCACGAGCGAGCCGGCCTGGGAAACGTGCTCGCCCAGGACCTGCTTAAGCGCGGCGTCGAGCAGGTGGGTGGCGGTGTGGTTGCGGCGCAGGAAACCACGGCGCTCGGCGTTGAGCGCCGCGGTCACGGTAGCACCGACGGTCAGCGTGCCCTCGGCAACGTGCGCGACATGAGCATACAGGCCATTGTGGTTCTTGGTATCGGAAACGGTCAGCGCAACGCCCTCGGCGGAAAGCTCGCCGGCATCGCCCTGCTGGCCGCCCATCTCGGCATAGAACGGGGTGCGGTCGAGCACGACCTCGACGTCCTCGCCGGCGGCAGCGGAATCGACGGACTCGCCGTTACAAACGAGGGCGACAACCTTGGCGCCCTCGATGACGTCGTTGTCATAGCCGTCGAACTCCGTCGCGGCGACCTTGTCCGAAAGCTCGACCCAAACGTCGTTGAAGCTGCCCCAGGCATCGCCCTTGGCGTTGGCGCGGGCGCGGGCCTTCTGGTCCTCCATGCAGGCGGTGAAGCCGTCCATGTCGACGTCGTGACCGGCGGCGCCGGCGATCTCGACGGTCAGATCGATAGGGAAACCGAAGGTGTCGTGCAGCTTAAAGGCAACGTCGCCCGAAAGTACAGCGCCGTCGGCGAGCGCGTCCAGGGCCTCGTCCAGGTAAACGCGGCCGTTGTCGAGCGTCGTGGAGAAACGCTCCTCCTCGGAGGCGACGATGCCCTTAACGAGCGCGACGTTCTTGAGCAGCTCGGGATAGGCCTCGCCCATCTGAGCATTGACCTCGTCGATAAACTTGGTCAGGAAGGCGCCCTCGATGCCCAGCAGGCGGCCGTGGAACACGGCACGACGGAGCAGGCGGCGCAAAACGTACTCGCGTCCCTCGTTACCGGGAAGGATGCCATCCGAGATCATAAAGTCGACGGCACGGGAGTGGTCGGCGATGATGCGCAGGGAGCGGCTGGCTCCGGAGTAATCGTCGGCGTCATAGGTCTTGCCGCTGATCTCCTCACCGAGCTTGATGAGGTGCTGCATCAGATCGCCGTCGTAGTTAGCGGTCTTGTGCTGCATGATAGCGGCCATGCGCTCCAGGCCCATGCCCGTATCGAGGTTGCGGTGCGGCAGCTCCGGCATGGAGCCGTCCTCCTGGCGGTCGTACTGGGTAAACACGAGATTCCAGAACTCAAGGAAGCGGTCGCAGTCGCAGCCGGGCGCGCAGTCCGGCTTGCCGCAGCCCTTTTCCGGTCCACGGTCAAAGTAGATCTCCGAACACGGACCGCAGGGGCCGGA
>USHT01000117.1 GCA_900554455.1 uncultured Collinsella sp. | reverse complement strand
GCGCGCACGGCCGAGGGCGAGGTGCCCGTAAAGACGGCATAGGCAATAAGAGCCAGCATCAACAGTCCCCGCTGCAGCCCACGAGAGAGGCGTGTCTTTTGCAGGGCGCTCTCAATCACAAACCCCACGATGGCAAGATGGCTGCCCGAGACGGCGATAAGATGCGCCGTCCCCGTCACCGAAAACCAATCGCCCGCCGGCTGGGCGCGCAGCTCGGCCGAACGACCGCAGGCGACACCGGCTATGAGCGCACGCGCCGGGTCGGTCGCAGGCGCAATGGACGCAAGCAGCCCATTTCGCAGCCGAAGCAGCGGCCCCGGAGAGCCCTCATCGACCGGCACAATCCGAACGGCTTGAACCTTGCGCACCTCGCCTCGGAGCACGCGCGATCGTCCATATGCATCGTTCTCAAAACGTGAAACGCGACCGATAACACGCACGTGCGCCCCGACCTTGAGCTCGCGGTCACACGATAGGCGAACCGTTGCCAAGTTCTTACCGTCCGCGCGTGCCTCGCAGGTATAGGAATAAACGTCGTCGTTTATGGATGGATCGCCCTGCACGATAAACTCGAGGCCGCTTGCCGCTCGACCGTCGAGCGCCTTCGAGGCGCCTAGCGTGCCCACAGCCCACCACGCCGAGACGACCGCTCCCGCCACGAGACCGACGGACGCGGCATACAACCACCGCTTCAAAGGGGCAAGCCGCGCACAAGATTGAGCCAGCACAACGAATACCGCCGCCGCAACGGGAATGGCCCATAGCAGCCCGACCGCCGACGCCTGCTCCCTCAGCAGCGCATCAGCGGCCACGTTGAGCACCAAGGCGCAGCTCATGCACATGCCGGTACACAAGGCCATCGTCCACGGAAGCAGGGGCCGCGGTGGCATCACACGCTCGCGCTCGGTCGCACTCATACGCAGATGCAATCTTTGATTTTGGCAAGCTTCTTCTCGCCGATTCCCGACACACGCATCAGATCGTCAACCGAGGCAAAAGCACCGTTCTTTGTCCGTTCATCGATAATCGACTGGGCCATGGAGGGACCGATGCCCGAAAGCGTCTGTAGCTCTGCCGAGCTTGCCGTATTAATGTTTACTAGGCCTGTTGCGCTACTCACGCCCGATGACGCGGAAGCCCCACCATCAACATCGGCTTCCGCAATGGGCGCCTGCTGCTCCCCTTCCGTTGGAACGTGGATTTTTTGTCCATCGACGACCTTGGATGCCCGATTGAGCCCCGTAACGTCTGCCTCGGGCGCCAGCCCGCCGGCGGCATCAATCGCCTGAGCCACCCGCGCGCCGTCCTTGAGACGATATACACCGGGCGACACAACGGCGCCATCGACATCGACATAGACCTCTGCCGCGGCAGAAGCCTTAGTCGAAGAGCCTTCGGATGTCTTTCCGCTCGAAGCATCGCCGGATCCCGGCTCCACTAACGAGCCCGTACCATCAGTGCGCTCAAACGACACACCGCCGGCACCGCCGACAAGGTTCGCCATCGCCAAGCCGCTCGACATCGCAATGACGACCAGTATCGCCATCACCACTGCCTTATGACCGAGCAGCTTGTCCGCCAAGCGGTCCATCTTTTTGACCCGTTCGTGTTGTTCGCGCTGCGCCATAGCAAAACCTCCCAACAACATCGTGTCAGGAAAAGAGCCCTACAACAGCCATGCTTCAAAACCGGTTTTCGCGGTCAAACCAAAAGCTGACCAAAACCTTGCACAAATCTGTCCATTTATTCAGGCACACGTCAGCAAATGAACACTTAGCCGCAAAATGCCCAGATAGCAAAAGACCGACGATGCAAGAGCATTGTCGGTCTATGCACAAATTTACTCGTGATCTTGGTAAATCTCACGCGGAACAAGCTCCGAATGTTTGCGTTTTAAGGTCTTAGGGGCCTTATACGTGTTGCTCTCAAAGTCGATGTACTCGGTCTGCTTGAGCAGGCGCTCGATCATCTCCTCGTGATCGAACAACTCCCAGGCCTCATGCACGGCATCGAGTTTAGCGTGCGTCTCGGGACGGCGCGGCATAAACAGCGTGCAGCAGTCGGGAGCGGCCTCAGTGGAGATATCGAACGTACCGATCTCCTCGGCGCGCGCGATGATCTCCTGCTTGTCCGAACCGATGAGAGGGCGGAACACGGGGATCTTCACGGCCTCGTTGACGGCCATGATATTCTCAAGCGTTTGGGAGGCAACCTGCCCAAGCGATTCGCCCGTAACGATGGCCTTGGCACCCTCGATGTGCGCAATGCGCTCAGCAACCGAATACATAATGCGGCGATACATGATCACGCGCAGGTTGCTGGGACAGGTGACCGAAATCTCACGCTGGCAGTCGCCAAACGGCACTACGTACAGTCGGCCGATCTGGACACCCGGCTCAAGCGCACGGATGATGTCCTGCACCAAATACTCGCTCGTATCGGGCGTCTGCGGACGACCGGAGAAATGTACCGGCACGCACACCGCGCCGCGACGAGCGAGCATCCAGGTCGCCACCGGAGAATCGATACCCGAAGAAAGCAGCGTCACGACCTTGCCGGCAGACCCCACCGGAAGACCACCCACGCCGCGCTCAGAGCGCGCATACACATAGACGCTACCCTGGACCACCAGCACGTGCACCATAGCGTCAGGATCGTGCATCTGGACCTTTTTATCGGGGAAGGCCTCACACAGCACCTCACCCACCTGACGATTGATGTCAATCGAGGTAAGCTCATAGTCAGTATTGGAGCGCTTGGCGTGCACCTTAAAAGAATCGAAGGAACCAAACTCGCGCAGCGCCTTCACGGCGGCGGCGCAGTACTCCTGCGAGTCGCGGTTGGTGTGATACGCCAAAGACACACGTGCAACGCCGGGAACGGTGCGAATGACACGCGCCGCCTCATCGGCCTGATGCTCGTTAAAGGTCACGAGGATATAACCGGAAATTCGAGACACGGCATTCACGGAAAAGGCGGCCAAGGCCGCCTTGATGTTATCCATGAGGATATGCTCAAAATGTGCGCGGTTCTTACCCTTCAGTCCAACCTCGTGATAGTGGACCAGGCAGACGCGAGCCGCCATTTAGGCTTCAGCAACCTTGTGGCCGAGCGCCTTCTCGTAACGGGCCTCGTCGTAAGAGATGTCGCCGTCGACAATCTCGTCCATAGCCATCGAGATGGTATCGGCACCGGAAAGCCCGATGGTGATGTCATCGACATCCTGGACGGCAAGCACGCGATTGTGCTGGCCACGCAGCATGCTATTGATGTCGCAGGCGCGCTTGGAGGCAAGCGAAGCGAGCAGGAAGCGGTTGTGATCGGTCTTCTCCAGAAGATCGTCAATGCAAGGCTTTACAACGGACACGGACCTCAGATCCTTTCATGCATATCGAGAACGCGAACGAGTTCATCGGTCGCGCGGTCGAGATCGTCATTAACCACGACGTCGTCGTAGCGGTCGGCAAGGGCAAGCTCATCGGCGGCGTTTGCCATACGCAGCTCAATCGTCTCGGGCGTCTCGGTACCGCGACCGACTAGACGCTCGCGAAGCACCTCAAGCGAAGGCGGCTTGATAAAGATCAGCACGGCCTCGGGGAAACGCTCCTTCACCTGCAGGGCGCCCTGGACATCGATCTCCAAAATCAGAGACGCGCCCGAGGCGAGCTTGGATGTGACCTCGCTCACCAACGTGCCGTAGCAGTTACCGTGGACCTCGGCCCACTCAACAAACTCACCGTTTGCCACGCGGCGGTCGAACTCCTCGCGCGTCAGAAAAAAGTAGTTGACGCCGTCGACCTCACCTTTACGTGGTGCTCGCGTGGTAGCCGAAACCGTCAGGCCCAGGTTCGAGCGGCGCTCGCGCACACGAGTGACGAGCGTACCCTTGCCTGCGCCTGACGGTCCAGAAATCACAAAGAGCTTGGAATCCTGAGCGCTCACTTATTTGGTCAGCTGCTCGAGGAGCTGCTCGCGCTGACGGACGCCGAGGCCCTGGACGCGACGGGTAGCGGAGATACCGAGCTCCTCCATGATCTTGGCGGCCTTGGCCTTGCCATAACCAGGGAGAGACTCGATGAGGGTGGAAACCTTCATGCGGGAAGCGATGGGGTCATCGGAGTTGAGCACGGACTCGAGGGACTTCTCGCCCTTCTTGATCTGCTCGCGAAGCTCAGCGCGGGCATGACGTGCGGCAGCAGCCTTCTCAAGAGCCTGCTTGCGCTGCTCGTCGGTAAGCTGAGGGAGTGCCATTCGTACCTCCAAATAGTTGGGTTATATCTGATTCAATAATTGGCATTTTAGCACGTAGAACGTACAAAATGCCCAATCGCGGCTCCATAGGTTAGACGATACCCGCAAAAAGTGCAATATACTGCGCCCAAAGTTAAGCCCCTGACCTGCGATTCCACACAAAGGATGGGAAAGTTTACGCAGGCACAGGGGCTATTTTGTGCTAATGAGACCCAAAAGTGGTGACTTAGGGGAATCTTTTACGCGACGTTTTCGACCAGCTCGGCGACGATAGCGTCAAAGGCGGCAACCGGATCGTCGGCACCGGTGATGGGACGGCCCACCACGATATGGCTCGCGCCGCGCTCGATAGCCTGGGAAGGCGTCGCCACGCGGGACTGGTCACCAAGGGCGGCACCCACCGGACGCACGCCCGGAGTCACGATCAGGGCATCGGGACCCAGCAGCTCACGCATGTCGTGAGCCTCCATCGGCGAGCACACGATGCCATCGATGCCGTTGGCCTGAGCGAGCTTTGCCAGGCGGGCGGCCTCCTCGGCCACGGGCGACTCGACGCCAA
>USHT01000116.1 GCA_900554455.1 uncultured Collinsella sp. | reverse complement strand
CCCGCCGATGACATCGAGGCTCGCGCTTGCGTGCGCGCCGCCTATGGGTTTGAGGGGCCGGTCTACATGCGCTTCGGCCGTCTGGCAACACCGGTCATCAACGACCGCGAGGACTATGAGTTCAAGATTGGTCGCGGCGTGGTCGCGCGCGAGGGGTCCGATGTGACCATCATCGCTTGTGGCCTCATGGTCGCCGAGGCGCTTGAGGCTGCCGAGGCGCTCGCTGCCGATGGTATCGATGCCGAGGTCATCAACATGCACACGATCAAGCCGCTTGATGAGCGCCTGGTGGTTGCCAGCGCCAAGAAGACTGGTCGCGTGGTCACCGCCGAGGAGCATTCGATTATCGGTGGTCTTGGCGAGGCCGTGGCCTCGGTGCTCGCGGAACAGCATCCGGTGCCGATGCGACGCGTCGGCGCGCGCGATGTGTATGGCGAGTCCGGCCCTGCGGTTGATTTGCTGCACAAGTACGGTTTGGACGCCCACGGCATCGAAGCTGCGGTCAGGTCCGTGTTGTAAGGAAGGTTTCCATGGGATTTGTATCTGCCAACCAAGTGACGATCGGGTATACCGCCACCTCGCGTGAGGACGCCCTGCATTATTTGTCCGAGCAGGCAATCGAGCTCGGCTTTGCCGATGACGCATCTGCCGTAGAGGCTGCCTTCATTGCGCGCGAAAACGAGGCCGAGACCGGCCTCGTCGCCGGGTTTGCCGTTCCGCATGCCAAAAGCGACGCGATCCACACGCCGGGCGTTGCCGTGCTTAAACTGGTCGAGCCCGTTGAATGGCCGAGCTTCGATGGGGTACCTGTCGATGTTGCGCTCACGCTGTACGTGCCCGCCGGCGAAGCTGGAACCACGCACCTGCGTCTGCTCTCCAAGGCTGCCGTGATGCTGATGGACGCCGGCTTCCGTGACAAGGTGCGCGCGAGCGCCGACCCCGTTGAGATTGCGGAGCTCATCAATAGCGGACTCGAAGACTAGAACGGTCATCCCGTTCAATCAATCGATCCTTCTCCAAGGAAAAGGGCCGCGACGCCATATAGATGTCGCGGCCCTGTTTGCGTTTCCCCAGATAAAACCTGCCAAAACAAACCTGTCCCTTTTGGAAGGTCTGCGGGTCCATGTCCGCCAAACGGAGTTGCGGTGGAATAGTTCCTGTTTTGGTCCGATGGGCCGCAAAACGGGAACTATTTCACCGCAACTTATCGGGATACGCTACTGGTTCATGTTGCCGTGGATGTAGGGGGTGACCTCGGGGGAGATGTGGGCGCAGCCCAGCTCGCGCAGCGCGGACTCGATGGCGGCGGGCAGCGGGGTCTTGCCCTCGGCGTCGACGGCAGCACCGCCGAGGGCGGCGATCTTGGCGACATCTGCGGGAGCGGCTTCGATATGCATGCAGCCGCCGACCAAGCGCGCGCGTACCTGCGCCAGGTCAAGATCGTGCAGGTAGTCCTCGCAGGCGCGGATTAAATCGACCTTCTCGCGCGTAAGCTCCTCGCCCGTGGGGACGCGCGTGGCAAGACAGGCTCCCGCCGGCAGGTTCCAAACAGGATAGCCCCATGCGCGCAGCAGCTCGCGCTCTTCATTCTTGGTAAAGCCGACTTCCATAAGAGGGGAGCGTACGCCGAGCTCTTCTGCGGCGCGCATGCCAGGGCGGTAGTCACCGCGATCGCTTGCATTGCTGCCATCGATGACGGTGGAAAAGCCGAGCGACTTGGCGTGGTTGACGATGGCGGTAAAGCCGGCCTGCTTACAGTGGTAGCAGCGATTGGCATCGTTGCAGGCTACTTGGGGGAGCTGCAACTGATCGACCGAAAGATTGAGCACAGGGAGCTTAAAATGCGGCTCCTCATTGGCTTGCCCGTCAACGGACCGCTCAAACGAAGCCTGTTCAGGCGTGCCGATGAGCGGCGTGGTGAGGTGAACGAGAAGCGTGCTGGACGGCATGATGCGGGCGCAGACCGCGGCTAAAAAGCTGCTGTCGACGCCGCCGGAAAAGCCGATGGCGACGCGTCCATATGCCAAAAGCAGCTGTTCGAGCGCTGCGAGTTTGTCCTGAAGCTCCTCTGCAGGTGCGGTGGTGTTTGAAAGCATGAAACGTTCCTTACCAATATGTACTCGGTCGAAAACTATAATCCTACCAAGCTGCTTGTCATAAGATTTCTACCTATGTAATGAAAGCGCAATATGGTATATACGTTATATACAAGTTGTCAAATGCGGTAGAGTTGCGGCAATGCGACAGCGAGAGTCGATGGGGGACCGATATGATCAAGGCTGTTATTTTTGACATGGACGGAACGCTGGTCGATACCGAGCGTCTGGGCATCAAGGCATGGAAAGCGCCCGCTGCCGAGCTGGGTATCGCGATTGATGACACGCTGATTCATCAGTTTATCGGTCGCACGCTGTCCGATGTCATGGACATCCTTGAGGTGCATTACGGCAGCAGAGAAACCGCTGAGGCGATCTATCGTCGTCACAAGGAGATTCGCGACGAGATGGTCAAGACCCAACTGGAACTTAAGGCCGGTGCCGCCGAGTGCCTGGACGAGCTGCTGTCTGCGGGCTATCACGTGGGCCTTGCGACGTCATCGCGTCATGCCACGGCCGAGCACAACCTTAGGACGGTCGGTCTCTTTGACAGGTTTGAAACGGTGACCTGTGGCGAGGACGTCGTGCACGGCAAGCCCGACCCCGAGATGTATCTGCTCGCCTGCGAGCGCGCGGGCTTTGTCCCCGAGGAATGCGCCGTAGTCGAGGATTCGCGCAACGGCTGCGTCTCGGGCATTACGGCCGGCTGCCATGTCTTTGCCGTCCCCGATATCGTGCCGCTGCCGCAGGACGTGGTGGATGGCTGCGAGGCCGTGCTCGATACGCTGTTCGATCTGGCGGCGGCGGTCAAGGCCGTGCGCTAGACAATTGCGGCGTTGAAACGAGCAATTGCTTACGTTTGCGCTTAAGCAAAAGGGGTCCGGCAATGGTCGGGCCCCTTTTGCTTAAGCGGCGACTTAGCATACTCGCGGGCGTGCTATAGATACGCACCGAGGCTGATGGCCGTGGCGTCGGTCTGGCTGCTTGCCTGGGTGCTGGCGCGTTCCAGTAGGAACGGACGTACCAGTTCTTGGCGGTTGATATCCTCGGCGGCGACTGCGGTGACGGTACGCGCTGCGGAGCCGACACGGATATGCTTGATCTTTGCCGGGGCCTTGTTCTCGATTTGCTCCATCAGCAGTTGGACACCCTTGCGGCCAATCTCGTAGCCCGGGGGCGCTACCGTAGTGAGCGGGACCGATCCGCTCCAAGCGAGCGGGTTGCCGTCGCATCCGGCCACTCGTACTTGCCCGGGGACAGAGATGCCCTTGTCGACCAGTGCCGAAACGACGCCCGAGGCCAACACGTCGGTCAGACCGACGACAAAATCGGGGCGTTCGTCGGCAGGGCGCCCGGCAATCTGAGCGCCAATGCTGTAGCCGTCGGCTGCGGTATTCCACTCTCCGGCGTCAATGACCTCGATCTTGATATCGGGGTGCAGGGCAAGGGCCTTGTGAATGCCAAGTACGCGCAGGGTGAGCTGCATGAATGCCGCTCTACCCACAACGGTGATATGGCGTGCACCGCGGGCGATGGCGAGCTCGGCAATAATGCGCCCCTGCGCCTCGTTGTCGGCGGCCACGTAATAACCGGGCTCGGAACAGTGGATGTCCAGATGGACGATTGGCACGGGCATCTTGGTCATGGCGGGGTGCCAGTCGGGAGACGTCATGGGCTGAACCATGACGCCGGACATTTGCGTGCCCATAAAGTAGCGCAGGTAATGGTCCTCGAGAATATCGTCGTTATCGGCGTTGGCGATGAGCAAGTCATAGCCGTGCTTGCGTGCCTCGTTATGGGCGCCGCTGGCAATTTGGAGCGAGAAGCCGTGGTCGAGACGGGGGAGAACCAGGCCAAAGGACTTGGTGGTGCCGCCCGCGAGCTGACGGGCGCTTTGGTTGGGCAGGTAGCCAAGGCGACTGATGGTCTCGTTGATGAGCTTAAGGGTCTCGGGGCGCAGCTTTTCGGGGTGGTTGAGCGCGTTGGAAACCGTGCCCAACGAAACCCCGGCCTCGCGCGCGACGTCGCTGATTTTTACCTTTGCCATAGCGGCCCCTTTGATGCGTTTCAAGTACAAGCCAGATTGTAGCATCGCCCGCCCCTAGGGTGTCAAAACCTTCCAATTGGGGACAGGTTTATTTTGGCAGGTTTTATCTGGGGAAACGCTGGAGCCAAAACCACCACAAAGGTGCCTGTCCCCCTTTGTAGTGGTTTTGATGCGGCTGGGCTGCGCGCTCAACAGTGGAGTGTCTACAATAGAAGCCGTTTTGAACGTAGATTGAAAGGCTTTGGTATGACTCGCTCTGTTTCTCGTCGTGATTTCCTGAGTTTGCTTGCCGGTACAGCATTAGTTGCGGCGAGCGGTTGCGCTGGCAATGGCGCTGACAAGGGCTCTGCCGCTGGTTCTGCTGCGGGTGCGGGCGACGATATCAAAGGCGCCAAGCTCACCTTTGTGGGCGACGATGCCTTCGCGCCCTATCGCTATCTGGAGACGCAGTCGGACGGCAAGCAGAAGGTTGTCGGCCTGGATATCGCCGTTGCCGACGAGATGGCCTCGCGCCTGGGCTTTTCTTACGACTTTGAGCCGCAGGACTTTGCCGCCACGCTTGCATCGGTGCAGAGCGATGACAAGGCCTTTACCATGGCGATGAGCTCCAACGAAGAGCGCGAGCAGACGTACGACTTCACGCGCGGCTATTATCAGCCGCTCGTAGGCGTTCTCACACT
>USHT01000115.1 GCA_900554455.1 uncultured Collinsella sp. | reverse complement strand
CAAGGCCATCAACGACATCTCAAGTTTTATTGCCGAGGCCGAAAAAACTGTGGGCTCCAAGGGACGCTCGAAGGGCGACTCTCTTGGTCATGGCGCATTCTATACGCCCGATGAGTCGGGCGAGGGCGGCGTGCCGGAAACGGTGGCGCCCGAGCAGACACTTGCGGAGCAGTTGGAAGAACTGCCGCATGACGAGCTTGTGCGGATTGTCGAAACCATGGAAGAGGATATGCGTAACGCTTCTGCCGCCATGGACTTTGAGGAGGCGGCGCGCCTGCGCGATGCCGTCGTTCAGATTCGGGCGATGCTCGAGGGTGCGTCTGAGGACGAGACGATCGAGCGCTTACGTTCACAGGCCCGCAAGGGTTCCACGTTCGCATCGGGCAGAAAACGCCAGGGTGCACGGTTTAAGAAATAGCGAACAGGCCCCGAGTTCCCTGTGGAGCTCGGGGCCTGTGTCTTTTGCGTGCTGGAATTCGTGCGCTAGAGGTCTGCGATCAGGGCTTCGGCACAACGAATGCCGTCGGTGGCCGCGCTCATGATGCCGCCGGCATATCCAGCTCCCTCACCGCAAGGGTAGAGGCCCGGGGTCGACACGGCATGGCACGTTCGGTCTCGGGTGACAGTAACCGGTGAGCTCGAACGAGTCTCCACGCCGGTAAGAACGGCATCGGGGCGGTCGTAGCCTCGTAGCTTTTTTCCGAGTAGGGGAAGTCCCAGGCGGAGCGACTCGACGATATGCTGCGGCAGGGCTTCGTCAATTGCCGTCCAGGTCACACCGAGCGGATAGGTGGGCTTTACCTTTCCGGGCGCCTTGCTGGCGCGTCCTGCGAGGAAATCTCCGACGAGTTGTGCCGGTGCGTTCCAGTTGGAACCGCCTAGGCGATAGGCGGCCGCCTCGCAGGCGCGCTGGAGCTCGATGCCGGCGAGCGGGTCATCGTTGGGAAGGTCCTCAGGCGTGACGTTAACGAGCAGGGCGGCGTTTGCGTTGCGTCCGTCGCGGGCATTGAGGCTGGCGCCGTTGACGCACAGGTGGCCCTGCTCGGAAGAGGCGGCGACAACCTGCCCGCCGGGGCACATGCAAAACGAGAACACGCTGCGGCCGTTGGGAAGATGGGCGACGAACTTGTAGGGGGCTGCTCCGAGGGCAGGATGTCCCGCCGAGGCTCCATATTGGGCTCGGTCGATGTCGCGTTGCGGATGCTCGATGCGAACGCCCATGGCAAAGGTCTTTTGTGCGAGGGCCACGTTGTGGTCCTTAAGGAGCTCAAAAATATCGCGAGCAGAATGCCCGCAGGCGAGGATGAGGTGCTTTGTCTCGATTGGCTCGTAAGCGGCGTCTTGGGACGATTGGACATCAATACCGGTGATGGCGCCAGACGCGTCGATGCGAATGTCGACGAGCTTCGTTCGATAACGGACGACACCTCCGAGCCGTTCGATGCGCTGGGATATAGCGGTGACAACCGTGGGAAGGATGTCGGAGCCAATGTGCGGCTTGGCATCCCACAGAATATCGCGGGGCGCACCCGCCTCGACGAAGGTTTCGAGGATAAGGCGATGGGCGGGATTTTTTGTTCCCGTATTGAGCTTGCCGTCCGAGAAGGTCCCCGCGCCGCCCAGACCAAACTGAATGTTGCTCTCGGGGTCGAGGATGCGCTCCTTTAGAAAGAGGTCGATCGCCTGCGAGCGGCGAAATGCCGGGTCGCCGCGCTCGATGAGCAAGGGCTTAAGACCTGCTTCGGCGAGCGTTAGCGCGGCGAAAAGGCCAGCGCATCCGGCGCCGACAACGACAGGGCGTTCTTGAGGTGCGTCGGAGACGGGGGAGGGGAATGAAGGCTCATCGTCTTCTATCGCGCGTACGCGCGAGCGGTTACGCTCGGCAACGCTGTCGACCGCTTCTCGCTCGAGGTGGGGACTAGTCAGCTCAACACGAAAGCTCAGGATAAAATGGACGTCTCGTTTTTTGCGAGCGTCGATTGACTTGCGGTGGAGCTCGATGGACTTGATCTCGGAGTCTTTGCAACGTAGGACGCGCTTGGCGACTCGCTTGCCAACAATGAGGCAGGCATTTTCATCGCCGGCTTCATCGAGCGACGCGTTGACTTGGGTGATTTCAATCATCGAGGTCTCCTTAGAGGCAAGAAAGAGGCCGTCCGGTATCCCAGACGGCCCGAATGCGTTTTTGATTATAGACTGCGCGGCTACAGGCTGCTTGCAGCGCGAATGCCCGAGAGCCATGCCCACGCAAGGTTAAAGCCTCCGCAATCGGCGTCGATGTCGAGCGCTTCGCCGCAGACGTAAAGCGGGGTGTCGACAACGCTGCGCGCGCGTAGACTGGGTGTTGAGATGCTCTCGACAGATACGCCACCACGCGTGACCTGCGCCGAGCGCTCCTCGGCTGTTCCCTCGACGAGCAACTTAAAGTGCTTGAGGATCGAGACCAGGTGGATGACATCGTTGGAGCCTGGATGGCACTGCTCGAACGCTGTGCAGACGACGCGGGAGAGTTGCGGGGCGAGCATGCCGTCGAGCCAACGGGGATCGCGGGGCGAAAAGCCGCCGAGCAGCTTAACGCGCCGGTTAAGCATATCGAGCAACTCGTCTTTAGAGAGGTCGGGGAAAACGTCGAGCAGGATCGTATCGCCGCGCTGGATACGACGGGAGAGGTTGAAGACAGCGACGCCCGAGATGCCGAAGGCTCGAAACAGGACTTCACCGTCTTCGTGCCAGAGCTCATTATGATTGCGGGCGAGCGTCAAGCGGGCGCGGACGCGCAGGCCATCCAACGTCTTGAGTGCCGCCCGATCGCCAACGACCGTTGCCGATACGGGGCAGAGGATGGGGCGCAGCGAAGTGAGGGGGAGGCTAAACGTATCGGCGATACCGGTGGGGTTGCCGCCCGTGGCGATAATTACGGCATGTGCCTGCAGGGCCTCGTTCTTGCGAGGGACATCGGCGAGCGCTTTCCGAAGCGAGCGGAGCTCCGATTTTCGGTCGTCGTGCTTTTTTGCCTTGAGTGCCCGCGCTGGACGGTCTATTTGGAGTGTCCAGCCTTCGGAAGCTTTGTGCGCCGAGGCAACGTTGGCTCCGCAGATTAAGGTGATACCTAGGCGGTCGCAAACGTTGAGAAGCGCGTCGCGCACCGATTCGGCGCGAAGGGAGCGCGGGTACAGCCGGCCTTCCTCAGAGGTTGTCATGATGCCCAGCGAGGAGAAGAAACCCATAAGCTCTTGTTCGGGTTGGGGGCCCATGACAGATTCGACGAATGCGGGGTGGTTATACCGCTGAGGATCAATCGATTCGTTGGAGAGGTTGCAGCGGCCGTTACCGGTCGCAAGGAGCTTAAGGCCGCAGGCGACATCGCGCTCAACGATGCAGACGCTTTTGCCAGCACGTGCGGCCGTAATGGCGGCGGCGAGGCCTGAAGCCCCGCCGCCGATTACCAGGACGTCATAGAAGGCGCTCGTGTTCACTTAGGCCTCGTCGGTCTCGTGCGGGGTAATAGCCTCGACGGCAGAGACTGCCTTGGGCAACATGCCATCGGGCAGTGCGGTCTCGACCTCGCCCTTATCGCAGGCCTCGGCGAGTGCCGGATTAATGGGAAGCGTGCCCAAGATGTCGAGGTTATAGCGCTCTGCGACCTCGGGGAGCTTGCTCTTGCCAAAGACCTCGATCTTCTTGCCGCAGTCGGGACACTCAATATAGCTCATGTTCTCGACAATGCCCAGAATGGGGACGTTCATCTTCTCGGCCATGTTGACCGCCTTGGCGACGATCATCGAGACCAGATCCTGCGGGCTCGTGACGATGACGATGCCGTCGACGGGCAACGACTGGAAGACGGTGAGCGCGACATCGCCTGTTCCCGGAGGCATGTCGACCAGCAGGTAGTCGATGGGGCCCCACGAGGTCTCGCTCCAGAACTGCCTAATGGCGCCTGCGATGACCGGACCGCGCCAAAGGACGGGGTCGGTCTCGTTTTGGAGCAGCAGGTTGGAGCTCATGACCTTGACGCCGTGCTCGGAGATTTCGGGCAGCATAAGGTTGCCGAGGGCATGGACGTGGCGTCCGCTCATACCGAACATCTTGGGGATGGAGGGACCGGTGATGTCGGCATCGAGGACGCCGACCTTGTGGCCGTGACGGGCAAGCTCGGTGGCGATGGCACCGGTGACAAACGACTTGCCGACACCGCCCTTGCCGGAAAGCACGGCGATGACGCGTTTGACCTCGGACAGCGTGTTCTCCTCAAATTGCGACGGCGACGTTTGTCCGCCGGCGGCCTGTGCGTGCTCGCAACCCATGTATGACTCCTTTGTATATGTTGGGGCCGGGGCCCCGTGGTGTGACACGAGCGTCATTGTACCCTCGTTTGCGAGCGGGAGTCATTTGCGATGCATTTGGGCCGAGCGTGCTTGCAATACGATGGGTCCAAACGAATGGGCGGGCTTACTGAACTTTGCTGGCGAACTCGAGGTATTGCATGCGCTGCAGCTTGTCGATCGTCGAGGCGTATGGGCTATCTTCAGATTCCAAGTCGTAGCGCAGCCCGTCGGCACCAAGGTAGCCGGCGACATTGATGGTGGGCACATCTGACCTTGTTGCAAGCAGAGCCTTTTGATAGTCGGTGAGCGGGGCGCCGATCTTATTAAGGGTAATGGCTGCAATCTCGTTTGCCCCGACGGTGTCGTAGACGTTGAGCTCGGTATTGCCGGCGATTTCATAGTTAGCCCAGACAAAATATGTCGACTGATAGATACGGAAAGCGTGGCTTGCCGTATCTTCCTGAGGGTACAGCTCGTCGTTGAGGGTCGTTGCGGCGCTCGGCTGATGGTCGCCAAAAAAGACAAGGACAACCGGT
>USHT01000114.1 GCA_900554455.1 uncultured Collinsella sp. | reverse complement strand
GCATCGTGTCTCCCATCTTGACTACCACGGAGCCGTCGGCCTGCTTGGCCAGTTTGCCCGTTTCGATCATGATTTCGCGGCCGTCTGCCAGCGTGATCGTCTTCCGGACTGCATTGTACAACTTCTTTTCTTCCATAGATATTTTTTACGTCAAAATGTATGTTCCAAATTACAAATGGGGCTGCCAAAAGAAACTTTGGCCAACCCCATTTTTCTGCCTCCGGGACTATTTACGGAGATTGAGCGTCTTGATGATTGCTCGGTAGCGCTCGATATCGACCTCTTTCAAATACTCCAGCAACTGGCGGCGCTTGCCGACCAGACGCAGCAGCGAACGCTGCGTGCCGAAGTCGTGCTTGTTGCTTTTGAGGTGTTCTGTAAGGTGGCTGATACGGTACGAAAACAACGCGATCTGGCTCTCGGGCGAACCCGTGTCGGTGTTAGACTTGCCGTACTGGCCGAAAAGCTCCTGCTTTTTCTCTGCTGTTAAATAAGCCATTTTTGAAAGTTTATTTAAATTCCACTCTACGACGCATCCCCCTTACCGTGGATAACGCCAGAGCGTCCGGCAAAGTTACGAAATAATTGACAATTAAGCATGGCAAATGAAAAATTATTTACCTTTTTTACACGGATTTATCGCCTTAAACTCCGGAAAATACTATTTTTGCGGCAAAACAAGTCTACGTTATGGTAAAGACGCTTATTTTCGCACTCCTCGCGACGATGTGCGCAACCTTCCTGTGGGGCTGCGGCGGCAAGGTTTCCTATACGACCGTCGACGGGACGATGCTCGGCACGACGCTGCACGTGGTGGCCGACGTGCAGGGCACTTCGCCGCAGGAGCTCTACGCCGCCGTCATGGCGCTCGACCGGGAGGCCAAGGCCTCGATGTCGATCTTCGACCCGGCGTCGCTGCTGAGCCGCCTGAACCGCAACCAGACCGACAGCGTCGACCGCCATATCGCCTTCAACCTCCGCCTGGCCGACAGCATCAGCTCGCTGAGCGACGGCCGTTACGACGTGACCGTCAAACCGCTCGTCGAGGCGTGGGGCTTCGCCGGGAAAGAGGCGCAGGAGAACCCGAACGTCGATTCGATCCTTGCGTTCGTGGGCCGTCAAAAGGTGCGCATCGAAAACGGCCGCCTGATAAAGGACGATCCCCGTGTGCAGCTGGATTTCAATTCGATCGCCAAAGGATATACCGTCGACCTGCTCGCGCAGCTCGTCGAGCGTCACATCGCGACCGACTTCCACGCCATAGCGGAACTCGGCACCCATCAGGCGAATGATCTCGACCTCGGCCTCGATAACGTCCTTCTGCAGCTTAAAGCTGGGAATGCCATAGGTGAGCATGCCGCCCGGGCGTTCGTTCTTCTCGAACACGACGGGCTTGTAGCCCTTCTCGGCCAGATAGAAGGCGCAGGACAGACCGGCCGGGCCGGCACCGATGATGGCAATCTTTTGGTCGAAGCCGCCAGCGCGCGTCGGCGTCACCACGGGCGGGACGTAGCGGGTCGCGGCGTCCAGATCGCGCTGAGCGATAAACTTCTTGACCTCATCGATGGCCACGGCCTCGTCCACGCGGCCGCGGGTACAGGCATCCTCGCAGCGGCGATTGCACACACGGCCGCAGATAGCGGGCAGCGGGTTCTCGCGCTTGATGAGCGCCAGCGCCTCGTCATAGCGACCCTGAGCCGCGAGCTTCAAATAACCCTGAACAGCGACATGCGCGGGGCAGGCCGTCTTGCAGGGCGCGGTGCCGGACTTGTGCGTCTCGATGCGGTTTTCGTTGCGGTAGTTGGGCGACCACTTGGTGTGATCCCACTTGGTGGCGTCGGGCAGCTCCTGGCGCGGATACTCGGGCACCTGTCCGCCCGCCTTTTTGCTGCAGAGCTTCTGGCCCAGCTTGGCGGCGCCGGCCGGGCACACCTCAACGCAGCGACCGCAGGCAACGCACTTGTCCTTCTCGACCTTGGCGACATAGGCCGAGCGCGACAGGTTGGGCGTGTTGAACAGCTGAGAGGTGCGCAGGGCATAACATACGTTAACGTTGCAGTTGCAGATAGCGAAGATCTTGTTCTCGCCGTCGATGTTGGTGATCTGGTGCACAAAACCGTTGTCCTCGGCCTGGCGCAGGATGTCGTAGACCTCGTCGCGCGTCACGTAATGGCCACGGTCGGTCTCGACCACGTAGTCGGCCATATCGCCCACGGCGATGCACCAATCGGCCGGGTCGTCGGCGCAGCCCTCTCCCATCACGCGACGGCTCGCGCGGCAGCTGCAGGTGCTGGCGGCATACTTACCCTCGTATTTGTCGAGCCAATGCTCGATATGCTCAATCGGCACCGAGGTGCTCGAAGCATCGATAGCCTTCTCGACCGGAATGACATGCATACCGATGCCGGCGCCTCCGGGCGGTACCATCGGCGTGGCTTTGGACAGCGGTCCCTTGGACGCCTGCTCAAAGAACTTGGCAAAGACCGGGTGCTCCTCGAGCTGGCTCACGCGCATGTTGAGGAACTCGGCAGAACCTGGCACCAGCATGGGCAGCACCCATTGCTTGGCACGCTCGGGATTTTCCCAGTTGTACTCGAGCAGACCCGTGTAGCTCATGTCGTCGAGCATCTTCTCGATATCGGCTTCGGGCATGCCGGTGAGCTTGACCATCTCGGGCAGCGTATAGGAACGGCGCATCTTCATCTTGCAGAGCACTTCGGCCTGCTCGTCGGTTGCGGCCTCGGCAAACGACCAGTACTCGTAGCCCAGCAGCTCGTCGCGATGCAGCAGGCGGTTGGTGCAGTGTTCGCACAGCTTGACGATTGCCTCGCGCGGATGCTCCGGCAGCGGCGGCACGAACTCCGAACCGATGTCAGGCTCGGTGTAGCTAATTCCCGGTCCGTTGAGAATCATGGTTGTCCCTTCTCTTGCCGCAGCACGACGAGGCCGCAGCGCCCCTCTTTTTTTGCAGGCCGGGCATGCCCCCCCATGCCGTTCACCCGCCATTGTTGACATTGTGTCAAAAATAGTATTGACGAACCGTCAACAATATTCAAGACTGTTAGGCGAACGGTCAGGCAAAAGAGGATGAAAGGCAGCAAGCGCATGGGCGATAACACGGTGAACATCTCTGTGGCCGACGCCGTCCCCACGACCGACAGCGCGGCAAAGCGCCTGACGGGCGACGAACGCCGTCGCGAAATCCTCGCCGCCGTGCGCACCGTGAGTTCCGAGCTGGGCGTGTCGCATCTATCTGTCTCGGCCGTGACCAAGCGAGCCGGCTGTACGCGCTCATTGTTCTACCACTACTTTGCCGACATGGACGCCGCCGTCACCGCTGTTATGGACGAGGCGATCGACGGCTTTATCTCCGAACTCGAGCAGTGGAACGCCGGCCGCACCGTCGGTGATATCGAGGGCGCGCTCGACACCGTCGCCCCGCTCTTTAAGCGTCTGGTCGCCAGCGGCCACGAACTGCCGAGTACACTCACCTCAAGCAGCGGCGCGCTCTACGGCGGCTTTTTGCACAACGTGGTCCAACGCGTGGCGCAGTATATCTGCGACACCACCGTGGTGGATTTTGTCGCCCATCATGAGCTACGCATCGACCATGTCTACGAGACGTTCTACACCCTCATCATGGGGTTGTTGATGTATATCCGCACGCACCCCGATGTGCCCGACGAGACAGTCAAGGAAATCATCGCCTCGACACTCCACATCGAGGGCTATACCGCCAAGTATCCGGAGCGCAAGCCCCCGGACTGACGACATTTGGCCAAACTGCCCGCGATCAGAAGAGGGGCCGCGGGCGTGTGAAAGGAGAGCAGCATGCTGTTCGATGTTTGGGGTAGCGATACCCTTATCCACTGGGCCGGCTGGGCCATGGTCTTTATTGGCCTGATCGTGCTCAACGAGGTCGGCCGCCGCACCAAGCTGGGCGCGGCCATCATCTTTGGCGTGGCTCCGCTGGCCATGACCATCTACTGCGTCGCCATCGCCGTGGGCGTCTCACAAGGCGCCGAGTGGGCGCTCACCAACCCCACCCATGTGTACCAGAACAGCTGGTTCCACTACGCCAAGGTATACGCGGCGCTGGCCGGTTGCTGGGGCTTCATTGCCATTAAGTACCAGTGGGGCAAGATCGGCAAGGCGCATTGGTTCCGCGCATGGCCGTTTGTGATCGTCGCCATCAACATCATGATCGCCGTCGTGTCCGACTTCGAGAGCGCCTATCACTTCTTCGTCCTGGGCGAGTCCACCTGGGTCACCTCCGAAGGTGCTACGCAGCTGGCCGGCTGGAACAACGTGTTCAACGGCATCGCCGGTATCATCAACATCTTCTGCATGACCGGTTGGTGGAGCGTCTACGCCTCCGAGGATCAGACCGACATGCTGTGGCCCGATATGACCTGGGTCTACATCATCGCCTACGATATCTGGAACTTCTGCTACACCTACAACTGCCTGCCCACCCACTCCTGGTTCTGCGGCTTTGCGCTGCTGCTGGCGCCCACCGTCGCCGCCTTTATCTGGAACAAGGGCGGCTGGATCCAGAACCGTGCCTTTACGCTGGCCATTTGGTGCATGTTTGCCCAGGTGTTCCCGTTCTTCCAGGAGGAGTCCATCTTTGTGACCCACTCCACGCTCGACCCCGGCGCCGCTACCGCGGTCTCGATCGCCGCGCTGGTCGCCAACATCGCCGCGATCATCTACATCGCCTACCGCGCCAAGAAGCTCGGCCGCAACCCCTACAAACAGGATGTCTTTGAGGGCACCAGCGATTGGGAGAAGGCTACCGCTCGCCGCGCCAAGGTCGATTACGCTCACGCCGAGTAACATGCCCGGTGCAAACGCCGCTTGAATG
>USHT01000113.1 GCA_900554455.1 uncultured Collinsella sp. | reverse complement strand
CATCAGGCGCCCCTCCTCGTCGAAAGGCAGCACGCGGATTTCGGCACCCTTGCGCTCGGCGACAAGCTGCCAGGGAACGATATTGGAATGGTGCTCCATCTCGCTGACCACGATATTGTCGCCCGCCCGGAGAAAACGTTCGCACCATGCATACGCCACCGTATTGAGCGACGCAGTAGCTCCGGCCGTGAAAACGACCTCCTCCCGGGCTTCCGCACCGATGTACTCGGCGATACGAGCCCGGGCAGCCTCGTACATCTCGGTAGCCTCCTCCGAAAGAAAATGAACCCCCCGGTGGATATTGGCATTCGACTCCCGGTGCAGGCGATCGACCGTTTCGATCACGCACTCGGGTTTCTGCGCCGTAGCACCGCTGTCCAGATAAACCAACGGCTTGTCATACACGCGCACCCCGAGAATCGGGAAGTCCCGCCGGACTTTTTCCACATCGAACATAACGCTATATTTTATCCAAATGCCGGACAACGGATCAATTCAAAAAAGAGACGCGTATGAGATGGCTCATGGGCGTCCTGTCCAGATAACCGAGCATACGACGGTTACCGAGCTGCAGCCCAGCCTGTCCGATGTCGTGTGCGCAAACAAAAAGCTGCAGATTGGCTTTATCGTTGCGCTCGTGGTACTGGCGCTGTTGTCGGGCTTTGTAGCTCGTCCGCATTTTGCCGATACCAAGACTTGGGACTCCACCATCGAGGTCATCGATCAAAAGAAGGGCAATGTTTTGGCGCTCACAACCTCGTGCGTCGCCCTATCTGCGGGTATCACTGCGCTGCCGGGCGATACGGGAACGCCAGTTGCCGAGCAGCTCGCGCAGCTTTCAGGCAACCTTGGTATCGTGCTTGCCGTGCTATACCTAGAAAAATATTTGCTCACGATTTTATGGTCGGTTGGCTTGGGCATCTTAATCCCGTTTGCGCTGGTGCTCTTTGCGGTGTCGCTCGGCATTCACGGGCGCTGGAGCACGAGCGCCGTCCTGCGCCGCGTGGCGACTCGCGTGCTGGTGGTCGCCATGATCGGAATGGCCTTGGTGCCTGCAAGCGTATGGGTGTCGCAAAAGGTCGACGAAACGTATCGAGTGAGCATCGAGGCGGCCGAGCAAAAGGCGGCCGACGCTGCGGGTGCGGCAGATAGCGACAGCTCCAAAGTAAGCAAGAAAAAGACCGAGTCCACAGAGTCCAAGAATGTGCTTGAGCAGCTTGCCGACGGCGCCTCGGGTCTCGTCACGTCGGTAACCAGTGGTGCCAAACAGATGACCGACGAGATCGTGCAGCAGGTGACCGACCTTATCGAAGGCGTCATCGTGATGATCGTGACCTCGTGCGTGATTCCATCGCTGGTGCTCGCGGCGTTTTTGTGGCTGGGGCACGTGCTGCTGGGGATTGATATTTCCGGCCCGGCGAACTATCTGACGGGTCGTTTCTTGAGCGCTCCGTCCAAACATGCCAAGAAGAGTGGGCAGTCTGAGTAGGCGGCAAAGCAATCTTTGCAAGATCAACCGTGAGAAGGGCGGGCGAGATGCGTTCTCGGCCGCCCTTTTGTTTGTTGAACACATGGTCGCTGCGTCCGCGCCGGGCTCAAACGGTCGGCAATCAACCGTGAACGGTATTTGTTCAAAAAGGAACAAGGATAAACAAATAGTTGTTGCAGTTACTGTTCGAATGTGTTCAAATAAACATGAACAGTGAAGAATCGCACATTCAGATGCCCGGACCTGAACGCGATTCAACACTTCCAAACAGAAACTACGCACCTGCGTATCTCTCAAGGAGGATGTCATGAGGGTTGTAATCGCTTCCGATGCCGACGGTATGTCGATGAAGGAGTCCATCAAGGAGATGCTCATCGCCGACGGTCACGAGGTCGTCGACTATTCCGAGACCCCTGCCGCGGACTTTGTTGATTCCGCGACCGCCGTTGCCAAGGACCTGCTGGAGCACAAGGATTCCCAGGGCTTCGCATTCGATAAGTACGGCGTCGGCTCCTATATGGCCGCCGTCAAGATCAAGGGCATGGTCGTCGCCAACATTTCCGACGAGCGTTCCGCTTACATGACCCGCGAGCACAACGGCTCGCGCATGGTCACCATGGGCCCGGGCGTCGTGGGCACCGAGGTCGCCAAGAAGATCGCCCGCGAGTTCCTGCGCGCCCAGTATGCCGGCGGCCGTCACCAGATCCGTGTCGACATGCTCAACAAGATGGCCTAACGAGAGCCACCGAGAACTCGAACTTCTACCTCAACTTGTGAATTCAGACGAAAGGACGTTCTGATGAAGAAGACCATCGCAATCGGTTGCGACCATATCGTTACGGACGAGAAGATCTATCTGGCCGACCGCCTGGAGCAGGCTGGCTACAAGGTGCTCGACTGCGGCACCTACAGTCACACCCGTACGCACTATCCCATCTACGGCAAGGCCGTGGGCGAGGCCGTTGCCAGCGGCAAGGCCGACTTTGGCGTGGCCCTGTGCGGCACCGGCATCGGCATCACCAACGCCGTCAACAAGGTTCCCGGCGCCCGCTGCGCCCTGGTTCGCGACATGACCTCCGCCCTGTATGCCCGTCGCGAGCTCAACGCCAACATCGTGGGCTTTGGCGGCAAGATTACCGGCGAGTTCCTGATGGCCGATATCATGCTTGCCTTCCTGGAGGAGCCCTACGAGAAGACCCCAGAGCACGATGCCCTGATCGCCAAGATCGATGCCTGCAATAAGGCCGACGCCGAGGCTCAGGCTGACCCGAACTTCTTTGACGAGTTCCTCGAGAAGTGGGACCGCGGCGAATACCATGATTAGCGGGTATCCGGCGTAATTAACTAGTCCGTTGACGGCTCGCGTTTCTGTGATGGGGCGCGGGCCGGTTTTCTATCAGCCCTATTGACTTGGTGAGCTGTCGTAAGAAAGGGAAGGCTCCTATGGAGTTTGTTCTTGATAACGGTTCTATCCGCGTAGCACTGAGCACGGCGGGCGGCTCGTTCGCTTCTATTGCGGCCAACGGCCGTGAGTACCTGTGGCAGGGTGATCCGGCGGTCTGGTCGGGGCAGGCGCCCATTTGTTTCCCGATCTGCGGTGGCCTTCGTGACGGTCACGCAACGACCATGGGCGGCCGCGAGGTAAAGCTCGCCCGCCACGGCTTTGCGCGCAAACAGGAGTGGAAGCTCGAGGAACAGAGCGACAACATGGTTGCGCTGATCCTAAGCTCTACCGACCATGCCGAGTTGCTCGAGCAGTACCCGTATCCGTTTAAGATCGTTGCTCGTTATACGATCGATTCGGAAAAGGTGGCCGTGTCGTACGAGGTGACCAATGAGGGCACCGAGGACATGCCGTTCTTTGTGGGCGGTCACCCCGGCTTTAAATGCCCGCTCGACGAGGGCGAGTCCTATGACGATTATGAGCTCCGTTTTGAGCAGCGTGAGGCCACCGAGCTCTGTACTGCCGTTCCCTCGACGGGCCTGATTGATGTTGAGCATCGCAGCAAGAACCCCATGATCGGCCAGAACCTGCCGCTTACCCACGAACTCTTCGACTTCGCGGAGACCATCTTCGACGTGCTCGAGAGCCGCGTGGTTACGCTGACCAAGAAAACCGAGGACAAGGGCGTGCGCCTGACGTTCCCCGATATGCCGTACCTGATTGTGTGGAGCAAGCCCGAGGGCGACTTTGTGGCTGTTGAACCGTGGGGTGGTCTGTCCACCTGCTCCGACGAGGACGATATCCTGGAGCACAAGCGCGGCTGCCTGGTGGCCAAGCCGGGAGAGACCGTCACCCGCGGCTTTGAGATCGAGATCCTTTAACGAGTTATCGTATGTTTGGGGCGGGTCATGCCGCCCCGGAACAGGAGTTCAACATGATTCTGACCGTTACCATGAACCCGTCGATTGATACGCGCTATCAGCTCGACAAGCTGATCATCGACGATGTTAACCGTGTGACGCCCGAAAAGACCGCTGGCGGCAAGGGGCTCAACGTGAGCCGTGTGCTGCTGCAGTTGGGCGACGATGTGCTCGCGACCGGTCTACTCGGCGGCCACATGGGTGCCTATATGGCCGAGCTTATGGATGCCGACGGCGTCAAGAACGACTTTGTGCCCATCGCCGGTGAGACGCGCATTTGCCTGAATATTCTGCACGAGGGTAATCAGACCGAGCTGCTGGAGAGCGGCCCGCAGATCGCTCCGGCCGAGCTCGAGGCCTTTACGGCCAAGTTTGCCGAGCTTGCAGCGAAGGCGGACGTTGTGACGCTTTCGGGCTCGCTGCCGCGTGGCGTCGATGCCGGCTACTATGCCGAGCTCGTCAAGATCGCCGAGGAGGCGGGCGCCAAGGTGCTGCTCGACACCTCGGGTGCTTCGCTGGAGGCCGCGCTGGAGTCCGACGCTAAGCCTGAGCTCGTAAAGCCCAACCTGACCGAGATTAACGGCCTGCTGGGTACGTCCTTTACGACCGATGATGTCGATGCCCTGCGCGAGGCGCTTGCCGCCGATGACCGCTTTGCCGGTATTCCCTGGGTTGTCGTTTCGATGGGCGCTGCCGGTTCGGTGGGCTTCCATGAGGGCCGCGCGTTCCGCGCCAAGACGCCCGCGATTGCGGCTGTGAACGCGACGGGTTCCGGTGACTCGACCATCGCCGGCTTTGCGCATGCCATTGCTGCTGGTGCCGACGATATCACCGTACTTAAGACTGCCAATACCTGCGGCAAGCTCAACGCCATGGATCCCAAGACCGGTCACCTGGTCATGGATCGCTGGGACGAGGTCTACGACAGCGTTGAGGTCACGGAGCTTTAGGGTTACGGCGTTTTACAAACGCCGTAACCAGTCGACGCTGCGCGGGCCGCATTTGGACAATCTGA
>USHT01000112.1 GCA_900554455.1 uncultured Collinsella sp. | reverse complement strand
CATGGAGCTCGCCTCTGCCGAGCGCTTCTACGAGCTGCTCATCGACGTCCTCAAGCGCCTCGCTGCGTAAAGGTCGCCTTGGTTAAGCCGCTCTAAAACGGCTGGCTATGAAAACGGCCGCCTGGCGTAATGCCGGGCGGCCGTTATTCGTTACAGTGCGAGGATCCCAAGGTGCTCAAGCAAGATCTTAAGCCCGATGAGGATGAGCACGACGCCACCCACGATGGTGGCGGGTTTTTCGTAGCGCGCGCCAAAGGTGTGGCCGATCGCTACGCCGGCGACGGAGAAGATAAACGTTGTGACGCCGATAAGCGATACAGCGGGAACGATGTCGACCGAAAGCGCGGCGAACGAGATGCCCACGGCCAGGGCGTCGATTGAGGTGGCGTACTCGCCCAGGTCAATCTTTTCGGCATCCTTGCCGTCGCCTCCATCCTCGTCTTCGGTAAAGGCTTCCCACAGCATTTTGCCGCCGATGAAGGCCAAAAGGATAAAGGCGATCCAATGGTCGATGGGTCCGATGATGCCCATGAATTGACTGCCGAGCGCCCATCCGATTACGGGCATGCCGGCCTGAAAGCCGCCAAAGAACAGACCGAGCACCACGGCGACTTTAAGGTTGATTTTCTTCATGCCAAGGCCCTTGCAGATGGAAACGGCAAAGGCGTCCATCGAAAGGCCAACGGCGAGCAGCACGAGCTCGGCGAGTCCCATAGTCTGGCTCCCTCTCTGCGGGCGAACCCGCGTGTACTTCTGGCAGGGGAGCAACAAAAAAGACCCGTGGCGTACGCGTTGCGCGCACAGCCACGAGTCTCGTTCATTAAGGCAAGCCAGGCCGCATCGGCCAGTGTGTTGACTTACCGCGCCACCGGAGGCGAATCCGGCCGCGCGACTACTCCCTCATTTATGCGAATCCCGATGCTACCACATAAGCAGCCCATTTGGATTGGGCTCTCAGCTGTGTTCGCTCATTCTGTAAGCATCGGATTTTGCGGGCGTCACAGGGGCAAACCGTGAGAAACTTATTGGCGTTTATGGAGCGTATACGATGGGAGCGATGCCTTGGATAAGAACGAGCTGCAAAAGCGTATGGAACAGGCAATCCGCCTGACGGCACCTGGTCAGCCGATCCGCACCGCCCTCGACATGATCATCGCCGGTCACCTGGGCGCCCTCATTTGCGTCGGCGACACCGAAAACGTGCTCGCTGCCGGTAACGACGGCTTCCCGCTCAACATTTCGTTTACCTCGAACCGCCTGTTCGAGCTTTCCAAGATGGACGGCGCCATCGTCATCGACGGCGACCTCACCCAGATCCTGCGCGCCAATTTCCATCTCAATCCCGATCCCTCGCTCGCCACGAGCGAGACAGGTATGCGTCACCGCACCGCCGCTCGCATGTCGGTGCTCACCGATGCCATCGTGATCTCGGTCTCGGCCCGTCGTGCCGTCGTTAACGTGTACGTTCACGGCAAGAGCTACGAGATCCAGCCCGTCACCACCATCATGAGCTCGGTCAACCAGCTCGTCGCCACGCTCCAGACTACCCGTCAGTCGCTCGATCGCTCCCTGCTGCGCCTGACGGCTCTCGAGCTCGACGACTACGTTACGCTCGCCGACATTACCGGTATTTTCTCGAGCTTCGAGATCATGCAGCAGGCAAAGACCGAGCTTAAGGATTGCATCGTCAAGCTGGGCAACCAGGGCAAGCTCGTGCAGATGCAGCTCGAGCAGCTCGCCGGTTCCAGCATGGATACCGAATACGACCTGATGATCCGCGACTACGCGAGCGATTCCTCCGAGGCAAACGCCGAGAAGATTCGTGCAGAGCTCGCTCGCATGACGCCTAAGGACCTGTCCGACCCGCAGCATGTGGCGGCAGTTCTGGGCTATGACGACCTGGACGAGGACTCCGTCATGACTCCGCTGGGCCTGCGCACGCTTTCGCGCGTGTCCGTCGTGCGCGACGGCGTGGCCGAGAAGATCGTCGACGAATACGGCTCGTTGCAGGAGCTCATGGACGACATCAGCGAGGATCCGGAGCGCCTGGGCGACTTTGGCGTCAACAACCCTGCCATTCTTGCGGACTCCCTGTACCGCATGAAGGGCACCAAACAGGGGAACGCATAATGGCGCCCGTATGCGCCGTGGTCGTTGCCGGTGGCAGCGGCCAGCGCTTTGGCAACCCTGGCGGCAAGCAGCTTGTCAACGTTGCGGGCCGCCCCCTTATGAGTTGGTCCATTCGCGCGTTTGATCGGAGTGACAAAGTCGGCCACATCGTCGTGGTTTGCCCCGCCGAGCGTCGTGCCGAGATGCGCCGCCTTGCCATCGACCCGTTTGACTATGACACGCCCATCAGCTTTGCCGATGCCGGCGATACCCGTCAGGATTCCACTCGTGCCGGCGTGCATGCGGTTCCGGCGGGTTTCGAATATGTCGCCATTCACGATGGCGCTCGTCCGCTCATTACCACCGAGGCTATCGACCACGCTATCGACGTGCTCGTGAGCGACCGCGCCCTCGACGGTGTCGTGTGCGGTCAGCCTGCGATCGACACGCTCAAGATCGTCGACGGCGATAATATCGTCGAGACGCCGCCGCGCGAGCTCTATTGGGCCGCGCAGACGCCGCAGATCTTTAGCGTCGACGCCATGAAGCGTGCCCATGCCGCGGCGATTGCCGAGGGCTTTATCGGTACCGACGATTCATCGCTGGTCGAGCGCATGGGCGGGCGCGTCCGCTGTGTCCAGAGCCCGCGCGATAACCTTAAGGTGACGGTGCCCGAGGACCTGCGTCCCGTAACCGCTATTCTGCTTGGCCGCATGGCCGAGGGAGAGGACCTTCCCCATGTTCAGTAACCTGCGCATTGGCCATGGCTACGACGTCCACCGTCTGGTGGAGGGGCGTCGATGTATCATCGGCGGTGTCGACATTCCCTACGAGCGCGGCCTGCTGGGCCACTCGGATGCCGATGTGCTCGCGCACGCCTTGGCCGACGCCATTCTGGGCGCCTGCCGCGGGGGAGACATCGGCAAGCTATTCCCCGATACCGACCCCGCCTATGAGGGTGCCGATTCGATGGTGCTGCTCGCTCGCGTGATGGGCTATGCGCGCGAGCTGGGCTTCGAGTTTGTCGATGCCGATTGCACCATTGCCTGTCAGCAACCCAAGATCACCCCGCACCGCGATGCCATGCGCGCCAACCTTGCCCATGCCCTGGGCGTTGACGTCGAAAACGTGGGCGTCGCCGCCACTACGACCGAAAAGCTCGGTTGGGAAGGCCAGGGCGAGGGAATCGGCGCCTGGGCCGTCTGCCTGCTACAGAAAACCGTTAAGGAGTAACGAATGCGTATCTACAACAGCGCTACCCATAAAAAGGAAGAGTTCCAGCCCATCGAGTCCGGCAAGGTCCGCATGTACGTGTGCGGCCCCACGGTCTACGACAACATCCACATCGGCAACGCCCGCACGTTCATCAGCTTTGACGTGATTCGCCGCTGGCTCATCGCGAGCGGCTACGAGGTCACGTTCGCCCAGAACCTCACCGATGTCGATGACAAGATCATCAAGCGCGCCAACGAGCAGGGCCGCACTGCCGCCGAGGTCGCGACGGAGTTCTCCGACAAGTTCATCGGCGTCATGCGCGCCGCCAACGTGCTCGATCCCGATGTGCGCCCCCGCGCCACCAAAGAGATCGGCCCCATGATCGCCATGATCAAGACGCTTATCGAGCAGGGCCACGCTTACGCCGCCGATAACGGCGACGTGTACTTTGCCGTGCGCAGCGATCCTAACTACGGTCAGGTCTCGGGCCGCAATATCGACGACCTTATGGTTGGCGCGCGCATCGAGGAGAACGAGGACAAGAACGACCCGCTCGACTTTGCCCTGTGGAAGGCCGCCAAGCCCGGCGAGCCCAGCTGGCCGAGCCCCTGGGGCGAGGGCCGTCCCGGTTGGCACACCGAGTGCGCCGCCATGGTGCATCGCTACCTGGGCACTCCGATCGACATCCACGGCGGCGGCTCCGACCTTGCCTTCCCGCATCACGAGAACGAGTGCGCCCAGGCCACCTGCGCCTGGCACCAGGGCTTCTCCAACACCTGGATGCACACGGGCATGCTGCTGGTAGACGGCGAGAAGATGTCCAAGTCGCTCGGCAACTTCTTTACGCTGGCCGAGGTCCTCGAGCAGCACTCCGCTGCCGCCCTGCGCCTGCTGATGCTGCAGACGAGCTATCGCTCGCCGCTCGACTTTTCTTGGGAGCGCCTGGAGGGTGCCGAGAACTCACTCACGCGTATCGCCGGTACGGTCGAGAACCTGCGCTGGGCCGCGAACCATGCGACGGCCGATGCCGATGCGGCTGCCGCCGAGGCATTTGCCGCCAAGGCCGCTGAGACTCGTGCTGCCTTTAAGGAGTGCATGGACGACGACTTTAACACCGCTGGTGCCATGGGTGCCGTCTTTGGCTTTGTGACCGAGTGCAACCAGTACTTGGAGCAGGCGGGCGACGCAGCCGACAAGGCCGCCGCGCTTGCCGCCGCCGACACGCTGGCCGAGCTGCTCGATACGCTTGGCGTCGAGCTCCCCGAGCCCAAGGTCGAGCTGCCGCTGGGTCTGCTAGGCGTTGCCGCCGGCCTGGTCGCCTACACGGGCGACGACGTGGACGAGGCTGCTGCCAAGATTCTCGAGGCCCGCGCCGAGGCCCGCGCCGCCAAGAACTGGGATCTGGCCGATGCCATCCGCGACCAGCTCAAGGCCCTAGGCCTTACCATTGAGGATACGGCCGCGGGCACTCGTATTAAGAGTCTCTAGTATTTGTCGACCGTTCGAGGTGCGGCAGATTGCCTTGAAAGAGAAGGGCATAGACCTGGTGGTCATGCCCGACGATTGAACGTCAGATT
>USHT01000111.1 GCA_900554455.1 uncultured Collinsella sp. | reverse complement strand
CTGCAAGGCGCTCAAGCATTGGCTCGAGGATTTCACACGCCTAAAGGAAGCCGTCCCGGGCGATTTGGTGCTGTGGAACAAGCTGCTGGTGATGGGCGTTGCCCTGGGCGTTTCGAAAGAAGTGCTGCGACAGCTGGCCGAGGCCGTGCCTGCGGACCTGCGCAACAGCGACGATTTCTACGACAACTACCCCTGCTACTGGTGGTATTACCATCACTACGGCAACGAGTCTCCGCTCGATTCGTTCAACGATGTGTATCACGAGACCATCCGCGAGCTGGCTTCGAGTTCCGATAGCTCGAGCGGCGGCAGCGGCGGCGGCTTTTCCGGTGGCGGTGGTGGCGGCGTCGGCGGAGGCGGCGGCGGAACGTTTTAGCGAGCGCTTGCTTTGGGGTGGACCTTTCTGGGCGGTTGCCAGGGAAGATCCATCCCATTTTTGTGCGTCGAAACGGGCCATACTTTCCGCTGCGGACCTTCGCGCAAGGGGCAGTGGGCAAAAAATGCCAAATATGAGTACTGTTGCCTAGATTGTCGCATTTGTTTGTACTAAAGAATGGACTCCTAACGAGATTATTTCTCGTTAGGAGTCCATTTTATTGTACATTTGAGGAAATACGTTAGCTCGTCTGGCTGACTACCGCGTCTAAAAGCTTCAAAAATGCCCCGAATCGCTGCTACTAAAAAGGTAACAGTACTCATATTTGATGTTTTTTGTCCACAGCCATTTGTAAACCCCTAGATAGCGACCTTAAGAAGGGCTTTGTCGGTCGTTTTGATCAAGACTGTCCCCAGCGACTAGGTGTGGCTGCTGCCAAGGAGTGTCCCGGGGTGCCGGCACAAAGGGAACGTCCCTAAATGACTAGGTATGGCTGCCGGGTTTAGGCTGTTAGGTCGAGTTCGTAGAGGAAGCTTTCGCGCGGCATGTCGTGACGGCGCTCTTCGCGGTTGGCGCGGTGCGTGGCCGTGCGCTTAAAGCCGTGCAGCTCGTAGAACTTCCACGAGCAGTTGGAGTCGGTGTACAGGTGCGCCCTCGTCGCTCCAAGCGAGGACAGGTGCGAGACGGCGGCATCGAGCAGAACCGTGCCAACGCCCAGGCCATGGACATCGCGATCCACGGCAAGCAGCGTGACCTCGTTGTCGTGCGGCAACGGGCTGCTCTCGAGCAGGCGGTTGTTGGTTCGGATGGTTGCGCGCACAAACGAGAGATACTCGGCGCAGGCATCGGGCTCCAGCTCACGCATCTGCGATAGCAGCGCGCGTTCGGTATCCATCCAATGCTCGTTGATAGTGGTGCCGGAGCTCTGTCCCGCACGCGCGAGCGAAATGCCACGCGCCTGACCGTCGATTACGGCAACCTGTGAAAACGTCGACGACGAAAGGCAGTAGGCGAGGTCGCACGCGGCCTCAAGGCGGTTGTACTCATCGTTATCCGAATTGTTATGCCAAAGCTGCTGCAGAATCAGCGCGATGGCGTCGAAGTCTTCGGTATCAAACGGTCGGTAGAGAACCCGCGAGACCATGGTGCCTCTTTCTTTTGCGGATGCATATCGAGCACAGTTCTACCACGCCATTGGCATCTAATTATGGTGCCCCTGTGTTCCATGAACTCACCGTGCCCGGTGCCATGCCCATCCCCTCCGCTCGCAAACTTTTTCTGCACATGCGCCCGTTGCGGGGTGCATCGATGCGCTCGATGCGCTACATTAAATCAGTATTTTCAATGCCGCTGCGCGAGCGCTGCAGATCGACGTATCACCGACTCACAGAGCACGGCGGCGTACCAGACAGGAGGACTGCATGGGATCTGATGTGAAGATCGCACGCGCGTTGATCTCGGTTACCGATAAGACGGGCGTCGTCGATTTCGCACGGACGCTGGTTGACGACTTTGGCGTCGAGATCATCTCTACGGGCGGCACGGCTCGTGCCATCGAGGACGCGGGCGTTCCCGTAACCCCCATCGAGGAGTTCACGGGCTATCCCGAGATGATGGACGGCCGCGTTAAGACCCTGCATCCCAAGGTTCACGGCGCGCTGCTGGCCCGCCGCGATTCCGAGCAGCACATGCAGGAGGCCGCTCAGCACGGCATTAAGCTGATCGACCTGGTCGTCGTCAACCTGTACGAGTTCGAGAAGACCGTCGCCAACCCCGAGGTCACCTTCGCGGACGCCATCGAGCACATCGACATCGGTGGCCCCTCCATGCTGCGCTCTGCCGCCAAGAACGCCACGAGCGTTACCGTCATTTCCGATCCGGCCGACTATGATGCCGTCCTGGCCGAGATGCACGAGACCGGTGGCTGCACCACGCTTTCCACCCGTCGTCGCCTGCAGGTGAAGGTCTACCAGACCACCGCCGCCTACGACACGGCCATCTCCCGCTGGCTCGCCGCCCAGGCAAGCGACGTGGCGGACACCTCTGCCAAGCTCGAGATTTCGCTGGAGAAGGTCGACGACCTGCGCTATGGCGAGAATCCTCAGCAGAAGGCTACGGTCTACCGCTTTGCCGAGGGCTGCGAGAACACCGCGAGCTCGCAGTTCCCGCTCGTTGGCTCCGAGCAGATCCAGGGCAAGCCGCTCAGCTACAACAACTATCTGGATGCCGATGCCGCTTGGAACCTGGTCCGCGAGTTCGACGAGCCGGCCTGCGTGATCCTCAAGCACCAGAACCCCTGCGGTTCCGCCGTTGCCGAGGACATCACGGCTGCCTACGACCGAGCTTTTGCCTGCGATCCCAAGAGCGCCTTTGGCGGCATCATCGCCTGCAACCGCGAGGTTCCCTTTGAGCTGGTTGAGCACTTCGCCGATCAGAACAAGCAGTTCGTCGAGGTCATCATCGCCCCGGGCTACACCGATGATGCGCTCGAGCGCATGGCTAAGCGCCCCAACCTGCGCGTGCTGGCCACCGGCGGCGTGGACCACGGCGCCCAGGTGGAGCTGCGCTCCATCGACGGCGGCATGCTGGTGCAGGAAGTCGACCACGTGACCGAGGATCCCGCGACCTTTACGTTCCCCACCGACCGCAAGCCCACCGACGCCGAGATGGCCGAGCTCGAGTTTGCCTGGAAGGTCTGCAAGGGCGTCAAGTCCAACGCCATCCTGGTTTCCAAGGGCAAGGCCGGCATTGGCATGGGTCCGGGTCAGCCCAACCGCGTTGATTCCGCACTGCTGGCCTGCGAGCGTGCCGAGGACTTCTGCGAGCGCGAGGGCGTTGAGAAGGGCGGCTTTGCCTGCGCAAGCGACGCGTTCTTCCCGTTCCGCGACAACGTGGACGTGCTTGCCGCGCATGGCGTGACCTGCATCATTCAGCCCGGCGGCTCCAAGCGCGACGACGAGAGCATCCAGGCCTGCAATGAACACAATATTGCTATGGTGTTCACCGGGGCTCGCCACTTTAGGCACTAAGTTCCGCCCTGGGACAAAATAATCTCTGCAAAAGACGGCTGCTCCGTTTGGAGGGCCGTCTTTTTGGTATAAGAGGACGGAATGACTAACACGAAAGGTACAACCATGCCCCAGATTGATGACGCCGAGCTGTTTGGCAATGCCGAGGATCAGCGTGCGTACGAGGACTTTTGCGCCAATCAGGAGGCGGTCGAGAAGTTTACGCTCGACAAGCCCGCGCTTGTCTGCCGTTGGCGCATGTCCAACAAAAAGGTGCCCATGCTCAACCGCCACATTCGCGCGCTGTCCGAGCGCCTGGTGCAGGGCGAGCCGCTTACCCATAACATGCTCAGCTGGGCCAAGCAGCACGTTGAGTGGTCGCTTGCCGAGGGCGATTACACTGCGCACGACGGCGTACTCATGCTGGTGATCGACATCAACGGCAACGCCGCCATGACGGTGGGGGAGTACGAGCCGCTAACCGATACGTCGGCCAAGGCGCTACGTGCCCGCTCCGCCGAGGCCCGCTCCGAGGCCGACGAGACCGGCGTGGCACCCGAGCTGCTCGCTGCCGTCAACAACGGCGAGCTGGCCTTTGTGGCGCCGGTGGACGAGTGCCTGTGCGGTACGGCGACGCTCATCGAGCAGCTGGCCCAGACCAAGGGCATCTCGGTCACGCGCGTAGATATTCCCGCACAGCTCAAGGGCGCGCTGTTCCTGGTGAGCGACGAGCACGGCGTGGTTCCCGCCGACGATACCGATGCCGCCGAGGCGGACGCTGCTATGGTCACCTTCTTCGCCGACGGCTACGAAAAGCTCCGCGCCCGCCGCTAAATGATTTTTCTGGGACGGGGATTAAAAAATCATTTTGGCCCCCGTATACGTTGCGAGCGCGAGACGTGCCCAACGCCACCGCTCGCGAACAGTTCTGTCACCTTGGCACCGCGCGTGGCGCACGCCTGCGGGTTCGCGGCCATAATGGTGGCAAGACAACCAAGAGGGGAGCGTAATCCATGGCGCTGATCTATATCGTTGAGGACGACGAACCCATCCGCCGCGAGCTCGTCGACATCCTGGCCCGTGCCGGCTTTACGGTCGAGGCCTGCGAATCGTTTGAGCATGTCTCGCGCGATATTCTCGCTGCCGCGCCCGACCTGGTGCTGCTCGACCTCACACTTCCCGTCAAGGACGGCCAGCATATCTGTCACGAGGTTCGCCGCGAATCCGAGGTTCCCATCATCGTCCTCACGTCGCGCACGTCCGAGATCGACGAGGTCATGGCCATGACGCTCGGCGCGGACGACTTTGTTTCCAAACCCTACAGCGCCCGTGTGCTCGTGGCGCGCATCAACGCACTGCTGCGTCGCACCGCGGCGGCAGGCGAGCGCAGCACACTTGTCCACAAGGGGCTGGAGCTCGACCTCGCCCGCTCCATGGTTACCAACACGCAAACCGGCACTAGCACCGAGCTCACCAAAAACGAGCTGCGTATCCTCTCACTGCTTCTGAGCCGCGCGGGCAAGATTGTTTCGCGCTCGGCCATCATGCAGGA
>USHT01000110.1 GCA_900554455.1 uncultured Collinsella sp. | reverse complement strand
TGCTGTTCGATCGCATCTCGATGCGTCCGGGCAAGGCCATCACGTTTGGCTTGCTCGGGGGTAAGCCCTACCTGGGGCTTTCAGGCAATCCGGCTGCGGCGTATGTGGGCTTTGAGATGCTCGCCCGTCCGGCGATTCGCAAGATGCGTGGTTTTGCCGAGGGGGCGCGCCCCGTGCAGCGAGCGGTTCTTACCCACAGTGTGAAAAAGCGCCAGGACCGACGCTTCTTCGATCGCGCCACGGTTTTGCGCGACCCCAAGACCGGTGAGCTGATGGTGACCGAGGCCAAGACGCAGAATTCGGCGCTGCTCGGCACGATGCAGCGGGCCAACTGCCTGCTGCGTATTGACGAAGGACCGTGCGACCTCAAGGCGGGCGACGTCGTGGATGTCGTGCGTGTCGACCTGCCCGAGGGAACGGTGTTGTAGGAGGAAGACTATGGAGTTGAAGATATCGATCGTGACGTGCTCGGACACGCGCGATCTTGCGCAGGACGAGGCCGGAGCCGCACTCGAGGAGCTTATCGAAGCGCAGGGCTGGACGGTCGCCTCACATGTGGTCGTGCGCGATGACGTCAGCGAGATTGGTGATGCCATTGTGGAAGCCGCCGATGAGTGCCACGCCAATGTCGTGCTCACCTGCGGCGGCACGGGGCTTTCGATGCGCGATGTGACGCCCGAGGCGACGCGTGCCGTCTGCGACCGCGATGTGCCGGGTATTGCAGAGGCGATTCGCGCGTACTCCATGACCAAGACGCGCCGCGCCATGCTCTCGCGCGCTATTTGCATGCAACGAGGTCATACACTTGTCGTAAACTTTCCCGGTTCTACGAAGGCCGCCCGCGAAAGCTGGGAGGCCATAGCAGACCAGCTGGAGCATGCGGCTCAGATGACAGCGGGCGGCGGACATACCAATTAAGCGGTTTACCTGCGGTGGGGCGACCTTATCGGTCGCTCCGCTTTTGTTTTCCGCCGAATCGACGCCGAGGTGTACGGTAACTCGAAACTATATTCTCAGCGAGAATAATTTCTCACTAACATTATTCGCGCAAAAGTATAATCTGATTGCAGATTAAAGCCCGCGGTGGGGTACCCGGGCACAAGATCCGAAAGGGTTGAATATGTTCGATATGGTTTCACGCCGCGGTTTTGTCTCGCTTTCTGCTGCCGCCGGCCTTGGCCTTGCCGGCTGCTCGGGCAACAAGACGTCCGAGCCCGCTGGTTCCGATGCCGGCTCCGCCAAGTCTTCCTCTAAGAAGAAGGCTGTCGAGCTGCAGGTCTTTGCCGCCAACTCGCTCGAGAAGGCCCTGCCCGAGGTTCAGGAGCTCTACACCGAGCAGACCGGCACTACGTTTGCCGACACGCAGTTTAAGGCGTCTGGCGACCTTGTCGAGCAGATGCGCGCCGGTGCCGCCGTCGACGTGCTCATCACGGCCTCCAAGGGCACCATGGACGACGCCGAGGCCGCCGAGCTCGTCGACGTCGATACGCGTGAGGATATGTTCGTCAACGACCTCGTGATCATTCGCGCCGAGGGCTCCGACACCAAGGTCGAGGCCATCGCCGACGTCGCGAATCTGGACGGCAAGATCGCCATTGGCGACGCCAAGACCGTTCCCGCCGGCAAGTACGCCAACCAGGCGCTGGCTTCTGTGGGCCTCTACACCGGCACCGAGGGCGACGACGGCGAGTACGCGCCTGAGATCGCCGACAAGGTAGCCCTGGCTGACAAAGTTGGTACCGCCGCCGCCTATGTGTCCACGGGCGACTGCGTGGCTGGCTTTGTCTATAGCTCCGACATCTTCCGCTACGACGGCATTGAGGAGGCCTTTGTGTGCCCCGAGGATTCGCACAAGCCCATTGTGTATCCGGTCGCTGTCGCCGAGAGCTCCGAGCATGCCGACGAAGCCAAGGCGTTCATCGATTTCTGCCTGACCAACAAGAAGGCTCAGAAGATTTGGGCTAAGTACGGCTTTGAGCTTTCCGCGTAGTGCGGCTTGGCGCGATAATTCCATCGTTTTGTGTTTCACTCCGTCCTTGTATTCGCTTGGAGCTTTTCGTGCTTAATAGATTCCGCATGCTTGTCGCCTGTGCTTTGACCTTCGCGCTTTGCTGGGTGCCGGGATTTGCGTTTGCTGGGGACGCTGAGGACGGGGCCCAGGCTGCTGCGACCGCTCATGGGCTTTCCTATGGGATCGAGGGTTTTGAGCGGTTGGCCAAGGGGACCGCTCGTGCCATGGAGGGCCAGCCTGAGGGCTACCGGTTTCCCGTTGACGAGGACGTGGACCTTGTGGTGGCGCCTGCTGCCGATCGCGTTGTGGTGTGGATATCGCCCAAGGCGGTCGAGAAGTATGGATTGGATCCGCAGGACAACGAGTGCGTATCGGGTCTCAAGGCCCTCGTCTGTAAGCTCGACAGCGCAAACTGCATGGGAGGTGCGCAGCTGGGGGACGTGGATCTTCCTTGGTATGTCACGGCGGAAACAACGTTTGATTCCGGCGGGTATACCTATGGCTTTGACGAGCGCGGTGCGGATGGGGACCGCTATGTGGTGATTGCATCAGACTCGGGTGATGCCAAGGGCGGCGCGCGTTGGCTTGATAGCGCTCAAATGGTAGAAGCATCGTCTGTCGTATTGCGGGATGAGCAGGGGCCCTGGACCTCTCTGACCTCCTTTTTGTGCGACATCGACTATCGCCCGTTTTGGGTGTCCATAAAAACGAGCGGCCTTGCCCTGCTGATCTCCTTTGCGCTGGGCCTGTTCGCCGCGTGGAAGACTATGGGTACCTCGAGTCGCATCAAGGGCCTGCTCGACTCGGTCTTTACCATCCCTATGGTGCTGCCGCCCACGGTCTGCGGCTTTCTGCTCCTCATGCTGTTTGGCCGCTCGACCGGGGTGGGCCAGTGGCTTATCGCGCACGGTATCTCGATTGTCTTTACGTGGCCTGCGGCGGTGATCTCTGCCGTGGTGGTGTCGTTCCCCCTGGTCTATCGAACGGCCCTCGGTGCCTTTGAGAGCCTCGACACGCAAATGCTCGACGCGGCGCGCACGCTGGGCTGGTCCGAGCGTCGCATCTTTACCAAGCTTATGATGCCGCTTGGCTGGCCCTCGATTGCCGCCGGCACGGTACTCGCCTTTGCCCGCGCGATGGGCGAGTTTGGCTGCACCCTGTTCTTTGCGGGCAACTACGCCGGTATTACGCAGACCATTCCCATTGCCATCTACTTTGAGTGGATGGGCGGCAACACGTCGGTGGCCCTCTT
Organism: uncultured Collinsella sp.; assembly: GCA_900554455.1. Lineage (GTDB taxonomy): Bacteria > Actinomycetota > Coriobacteriia > Coriobacteriales > Coriobacteriaceae > Collinsella. The sequence continues at coordinate 1,690 of USHT01000110.1, read as the reverse complement.
TTGGGTCGTCGTCGTGATCGTGTTTAGCTTCCTGGTCATCCTGTTCATCAACATGTACACCGCTCATTCGCAAAAGTATCGCGAGCGGGGCCTTTCCCGTGCGGAGCGCAAACAGGCCAAAGATCTCGCCGGACAGGGCGATTCGCTCGACCCAGTCGGCGGCGATGCGCTGCGTATCGATCGCGAGGCGCTGGCCGAGCTCATGCGCGATGATGCGGCGCCGCAGGGAGGTCGATAGGTCATGTCACTCGTTCTGGATATCAAAAAGCGCTATCCCGGGTTTATGCTCGACATGCAGCTTGAGGCCGGCGAGGAGCGTGTGGCACTGCTGGGCGCCTCGGGTTGCGGCAAGAGCTGTACGCTGCGCTGCATCGCCGGCGTGGAGACGCCCGACGAGGGCAGGATCGTCGTCAACGGCGTGACCTTTTTTGACTCGGCAGCGGGCATCAACCTGTCGCCTCAGGAGCGAAAATGCGCCCTGCTGTTCCAAAACTATCAGCTGTTCCCTAATATGACAGTGGCCGATAACGTATGTGCCGGCGTAAAGGATGCGGGCGACGCCGCGGCGCGCAAGCAGCTTGCCGAGCGCTACCTGGGTATCTTTGGACTGGCCGATTTTGCCGACCGCTATCCCGTGCGACTCTCGGGCGGTCAGCAGCAACGTGTGGCGCTTGCGCGCATGGTGGCGGCGCATCCGGGCATCTTTATGTTCGACGAGCCCATGAGCGCACTCGATTCCTATCTTAAGAGCGCCCTCGAACAGAACATGCTCGACCTGTTCGATGTATGCAACCGCACCGTGCTCTACGTGAGCCACGACATCGACGAAGCGTGCCGCCTGTGCCAGCGCATCTGCGTGATGCACGACGGGCATGTTGAGGAGATCGGCTCCGTCGAGGACGTGGTCCGCCGTCCGCAGACGCTGGCGGCGCTGCGCCTGACGGGCTGCAAGAACACAAGCCGGGCGCGCAAGATCGGCGACGAAGAAGTTGAGGCCCTCGACTGGGGCATGAGCTTTAACGTGGGTCGCGAGGTTCCCGATAATGTGGCGTACCTGGGCATTCGCGCAAGCTACTTCCATGTTGACAATCGCGCGGAGCGCGGTCGCAACAGCTACGATTTGCACGTGGCCCGTGTGAGCGATTCGCGCTTTGAGCGGCTGGTGTTGCTGGACGTGCCGCGCGTCGATGCGCCCACGCGTCTGCAGTGGAAGGTCAACAAAGTGGGCGTGCCTGTCGACGAGCTGCCGCAGGCAGGCGAGAACCTGCGCATGCACTTCGATGCGAGTAGGATCCATTTGGTTTGTCGATAGCGCCGGGTAATGCCGTCGGGGATATAGGCCTCGGCGGCTTTGTCTTGCCGTTCGCCGAATGAAGGATGACAAACTCTTATCAATCAAGATAATAATTTATTAAACGACGGCACACGAGGCTGTCGTACGAATGTCAACGGTGTTCGCATGGTCGACGACCGTTGATATAGTTGACCTCAACTTGTAGAGGAGGGTGCGCACATGCCGCAGACGACATACATTCGCCGCGTTGCCGTGCGCGCCCTGTATATGGCTCGGAGCCGCATATGAGCAGGTATGTTCACGGCTCCGGGAGAGACGACGCACAACTAAATAATCGACCGCAAAGCAGGTTCCCCAAAATTCCGGGTTTGAGCACGGCTGGGTTTTCGCCACCCA
>USHT01000109.1 GCA_900554455.1 uncultured Collinsella sp. | reverse complement strand
GAACTAGCGCTTTGTCGTTCCCGAGCCGACAGTTAGGGACGTTCCTAAACTGCCGGCAGAAAAGGAACGTCCCTAACTGCCGGTCAAAAAAACGAGCGAGGATTTTGAGGTCCTCGCTCGTTTTTGTTTTAGGTGATGTTTCGACCGTGCGGCTACTTATCGGCAGCGGTCTTTTTGGCAGTCGACTTCTTGGCCGTCGTCTTTTTGGCGGTCGTCTTCTTGGCGGCAGTTGCTTTCTTGGCCGTCGTCTTCTTGGCCGCCGTCGCCTTCTTGGCCGTGCTCGCCTTGGTCGTAGTCTTGCGGCCGCGGGCCGGCTTCTTCTCCTTGGTCGGGCAGTCCATGTTGACGCAGATACGCCACGGGCCGCGCGCCGTGTTAACCACCACGATGGGGGCGCCGCACTCGGGGCAGGTCTCGCCCGTCGCCTCGAGCTTGCCGCGTGCCGGCAGCGGATAGCTCACGCCGCAATCGTCATAGTTGGTGCAGCGGATAAAACGCTTGCCGCTCTTCTCGCTCTTGTGCGCGATCAGGTCGCCATGGCGCCCGGCCTCGGCGCACACCTTGCACTCGCCCACCTTAAGGTCGGGCTCATAGTTGGTGGGACACGTGGGGTTCACGCAAATCTCGAAGGCCTTCTGGCGGAACGGCTGGCACTTAATGCGCGGCGCGCCGCACTCGGGGCACACGGCCGCCTCGCCCTCGAGCGGACTCACCTTGACGCCGCTCGGCACCGGATAGGTCACGTCGCAGTCGGGCCAGCCCATGCAGCCAATGAAGCTGCCACGGGTCTTGGCGCTCGTCTTCATAACCAGGTCCTTGCCGCACTTGGGGCAGGCGCCCACGCGCGCGTCGGCCGTGACGGCGTCGCTGATGGCGTCGCCGAGCTCCTGCGTATGCTTGAGCAGCTCGTCGAGCACGCCGGCCAGCAGCGCACGCGAGTGCGTCACGACATGCTCTTCGGTGTCCTCGCCGCGCTCGACGCGAGTCATGTCGCCGTCGAGCTCGCTGGTCATATCGGGGCTCGTGATGCGCGGGGCAAACTGCGTCAGCGCGTCGATGATGGCGATGCCCAGCTGGCTCGGCTCCACGGGATCGTTTTTGAGATAGCGCACGGCATACAGGCGCTCGATGATGCTCGCGCGCGTGGACTTGGTGCCTAGGCCGCGCTTTTCCATCTCCTGCACGAGCTTGCCCTGGCTGTAGCGCGCGGGCGGCTCGGTCTGCTTGGCCTCAAGCTTAATGTCGAACACGTCGACCGTGTCGCCCTGCTCCAGCGGCGGCATCTGCTCGTCGCGCTTAAGGCCGTACGGGTAGGCCTCGCGGAAGCCCGGGGTCACAAGCACGTCGCCCGAAGCCACGAACGGCTCACCGTTCACATCAAGCTCGAGCTTGGTGTTCTCGATGGTCGCAGGACCCATAAGCGTCGCCAGGAAGCGGCGGGCGATGAGGTCGTAGAGCTTGCGCTGACCGCCATCGAGCGTGGACGGATCGCCTTCGCCCGTGGGGTAGATGGGCGGGTGGTCGGTGGTCTCGACTTTGCCGCGCGTGGGCTTCATGGGGCCGGCGAGTACCTTTTTGCACACGGGCGCCAGCGCCGGGTTGATCTTTGCCAGGTCGCTCACCACGGCGCCCAGATCGAGCGTCGCAGGGTACACGGTGTTGTCGACACGCGGATAGCTGATAAGGCCCGCCATGTAGAGGGACTCGGCGATGCGCATGGTACGTGCAGGTGAGATGCCCTCGGCCGCGGCGGCAGCCTGCAGCGAGGTCGTCGCAAACGGCGTGGGCGGCTGCTGCTTGCGGGAGCGCTTGGTCACCGCGGCGACGGTTGCCGTCGTAACGCCGTCGACATGGCCGTATGCCGTCTCGGCAGCATCCTTGTCGGTAAAGCGTGCCGTCTTGTGCGCAATCTTAAAGCGGTCATCCTCGGCAGCACCCTGAGCGGCACCCATGCCGCGAATCTGCCAATAGTCCTCGGGCACAAACGCCATGCGTTCGCGTTCGCGCTCGACCACCAGGGCGAGCGTCGGCGTCTGCACGCGGCCGGCGGAGCGCACGTTGCCAAAGCCGCCAAACTTGGCGAGCGTCAGGTAGCGCGTGAGCACCGCGCCCCAAATGAGGTCGATGTGCTGGCGGCTCTCGCCGGCGTCGGCCAGATTCTGGTCGAGCGAGACAAGATTATCGAAGGCCTGCGTAATCTCGGCCTTGGTAAATGAAGAATACTGGGCGCGGGCGACCGGCAAGTCGGGCGCCACCTCGCGCACCTTGTTGAGAGCGTCCGAACCGATCAGCTCACCCTCGCGATCGAAGTCCGTGGCGATGATGACGCTGTCGGACTTTTTAGCGAGGTTCTTGAGCGAACGAATGAGTTCTTTCTCGGCCGGCAGCTTAATGACGGGCGCCCAGGTGAGATAGGGCAGGCTCTCGAGCTTCCAGCCCTTGATGGAGATACCGTCGGCAAGAAACGGCTTGCGCTTGGTGTCGTACGGCGGGCGGGCCAAGCCATCGGGCATGTCGGCCGGCAGCATTTCGCCGTCCTCCGTGACCGAATACCAGCCCAGCTTTTTATCGAACAGCACGCTGTCACAAAAATCGGGCGCCAGGATGTGACCGGCAAGGCCGATGGTCACGCACTCCTCGCCCTTCCACTCAAAACGGTAGATGGCGGTGTTGTACACCTTGTCCTTTTTGGGTTTGCCCGTGGACAGACGCTCGGCGATCTGACGCGCGGCGTCGTTTTTCTCGGCGATGATGAGCTTCAAAAGAGGCTCCTATCTCGTATCCCTGCGGCTACGCCCGCCCGTATGGCGGCCGACTTACGCCCTTGCTTGCTCAATCTGCCCGATGAGCCAATCGCACCAGGCATCCATGCCCTCGCCCTTGCGCGCGCTCACGGCAAACCGCGGCGCCTGCGGATTGAGGTCATCGAGTGTCTTAGTATACCTATCCATGTCAAAATCGAAAGCCGGAGCCACGTCGACCTTGTTGAGCAGCTGCGCGCCGGCGTGTTGGAAGATGCCCGGGTACTTGATGGGCTTGTCGTCGCCCTCGGGCACCGAGAGAATCATGATGGACAGGTTCTCGCCCAGGTCAAAGTCGACCGGACAGACCAGGTTGCCCACGTTTTCGATAAAGATGACGTCGATGTTCTCCAGACCGACGGCCTGGTCGAACGCGTCAACGGCCTCCATGATCATGTTGCCCTCGAGGTGGCACAGGCCACCCGTGTTGATCTGGATGGCGGGCATGCCGGCTTCCTTCATGGTGATGGCGTCGACATCCGAGGCAATATCGCCCTCGATGACGGCACAGCGCAGGCTAGCCTTGTCGCGCAGGCGCTCGTTGGTGCCCAGGATCGTGGTGGTCTTGCCCGAACCGGGGCTCGACAGCACATTGATCACATAGGTGCCCGTCTCTTTAAATCGCTGACGCAGCTGATCTGCCAGGCGCTCATTGCGCGACAGAATCGGCGACGCGATATCAATCGTTTTCTCGGCCATATTCGGCACTCCTTAACTTCTAACCATTTATACCCCGTCCCCAGGTGGCTGGCTGGCTAATCGTCGGGGGTCTCGATTTCGATACTGGCGATGTCGAGCTCACGGCCGTGCAGCAGACGCACGTTGGCGCCGCCACATTGGGGACAGCGGCAATGGAAGCGATCGTGCTCAAAGACCTCCCCGCAGTCCAGACACTCGCTTTGTGGATGGACTTCCTCCACGGCAAGCTCGCAGCCTCGCGTGAGCGGGTCCTCATCGCGAAATGTCTCCCACGCAAAGTCGAGCGCCTCGCGCACAACTTCGGTCATATCCCCGATACGCAGCGTTACCAAAACGGCGCGCGAGGCCCCCGCCCCACGCGCCGCGCGAATCACTGTATCGAGTATGCCGTTGACAATGCCAACCTCGTGCATACCGATTTACTCCTCGTCGTCCTCATCGTCCGAGAACAGGTCCAGACGGCTCACAAACAAGCCCTCCTTGCCCTCGCGCGCGGTAATGACCACGCGGGCAATGGCGAGCGAAATCTCGTAGAGCGAGAGCAGGGCACCATACATGAGGCCCAGCGTAACGGGCGAGCCGTCGGGCGTAATCACAGCCGAGCCCACAAGCAGGCCCACGTACACGTAGCGCCAGGCGCCGCGGAAGGCCGCGTAGGACACGATGTGGAAGACGGACAGGTAGAAGATGATGAGCGGCAGCTCAAACGCCACGCCAAAGCCGATCATAAAGAGCAGCTCCATGTTGACGTAGTTCTCCAGGTCGGGCAGCGCCGTGGCGACGGCCGAGGTCTCGCCGATAAGCCACTCAAAGCCCGCCGGGATGATGATGAAGTAGCAAAAGATTGCGCCCAGGAAGAACAGCACCGTCGAGGCGAGTACCGTAGGCACGACCCACTTGCGCTCGTTGGGACGCAGTGCCGGCAGGAAAAATGCCAGAATCTGCCAGATGATCATGGGCGTGCACATGACCACGGCCATCTTGATGGCCAGCGAGAAGCGCAGGCCAAAGCCGCCGAGCGTAGTAGTGATGTAGAACTTACCGTCCGGCACAAAAGAGCGGATGGGGTCTTCCAAGATGTCGAGCACCACAGGCGTGGCGAAATACAGCACGATAGCGGCGGCAAACACCGAGACGACCACGATGGTCAGGCGGCGACGAAGCTCTCCCAGGTGATCGAAGAGCGGCATTCGCGCAGGTCCGATAGGCATTACTCATCGCCTCCCTTAGGGGCATCGGCGGCAGCGGCGTCGTCCTCGGCCTCGGCCTCGAGCTCGCGAGCGAGCTGGTCGACGACGGCCTTGCGCTTGCGGGGACGACGGGCGTAGAGGTCGGCCGTCGTGGGCTCTACCGGCTCGGGCTCGGGCTCCGGTTCTGCAGCAGGCTCGGGCTCGACGACAGGCTCGGCGGCAGCGGCAGGCTCGGCACCCTCGGCCTCCTCAGCAGCACCCTCGC
>USHT01000108.1 GCA_900554455.1 uncultured Collinsella sp. | reverse complement strand
AGCCACCACAAAGGTGCCTGTCCCCTTTGTGGTGGTTCGAGAATTACAGTCCAAAATAGCCGAGGATCTGATCTCGGCTTACGGGTTTGTAATCGTTGGCATCAAGACCAACATCGTAGCGAAAGATAGGGCGCTCGCGATCGCGGTTGCGCGCGTTGGTGCGGTCTCCCCTGCTGTGGATATGCCCGTGCAGCATGATGGCGCCACGCGCCTTTCCGTTCCAGCTGAGCATGGGGTAGTGGCTCATAACCAGACGATGGCCCTTGGCATAGCCTGGGGCAATCTCCAGATAATCGCGCACGTCATCCCAGATTTGGGGCGCAGCTGGATCTTCCCAGTCGCCGTCATGGTTACCACGGATGAGCGTTACGTTCTGGCATTCGATGCGTTCGCGCAGGCGCACCGCCTCCGCCAGGGGCAAACGATAAGTAAAGTCACCCAGAATATAGAGACGGTCGTCCGCCGCCACGCACTCATTGATGGCATTGATGACCTTGCGGTTCATCTCCTCGACCGAGCAAAACGGTCGATCCATGTCGTGCAAGATATTCGTATCGCCCAGGTGCAGGTCGGCGGTAAACCACATCATCGTCTATGCCCTCATTTCGCAACGTGTTCAACTCGTGCTAAGTATACAGACGCAGCGATGCGGCGGTTATCCAAAGAGCCCGCCGAACAGTCCGCGGCGGCGCTTGTCTTGCTTTTTCGAAGCGTCACCCTGAGTTTTCTTGCCCTGCCGCTTCTTACGATCCTGCTCCAACTCATCGTCATCGAGTAGCGTATCCCACTCAAACGGATCGTCTGTCAGATCGAACAGGTCATCGTCATCAAACATGGCAGTCTCCCATACCGATTAGCGAGCATCCACCACATAGAGGCCAACGCGCACCTGGTGCCACGGGCTGCGCTCGGGGGGCAACCTGTTGCACGCGGGCCTCAAATACGTCCTCGTGGCCGTAATACATCAGCAAGGACAGCGGGCCGACCTCGTTTCCCGGAACGTAGCCAAGTTTGGTCTTGCCATAGTAGATCGCAACTGCCTCGGGGTCATGGGGATTATCGCGCTCGGCACACAGCGTCAGCTTATCGCCCGCTTTAAGATCGCCCAGGACCAAGACGCCATCGGCATACTGAAATCCTGCAATGTGAAATGACAGAAGAACACGTGAAGGCTCGTACATAGCAGCTCCTCTAACGGCCGGATAAACCGGTGTGTAACCTTATTGAGAAGTCTACGGTCCCATGCGGACACAAATACATCCTGTCTGCGTCCTTCAATCGTTTGCCTCAACGCTTGCGCGACAGAACGCTTGCAGATAAGATAGGAACACGGATGGCACCCGTTGCCGCGGGTCTTGCCAACTCCGATACACGTTTTCATCGTGAGAAGTGGCCGTCTTCGCTTACGCGGGGGCGGCTATTTCATTCGGCCGATAAACAGACCGAGTTCGATAGCCGCAATCAACAACGCCAATAACGAAATAACATCGCTTACGTTCATACCAAATCCCTTCTAAAGGGAGTTGGCCCATCCGTGCTCCATAACAGTAGTCTAACGCAAAATGCAGGTAATAGGAACACTTGTTCGTATTACCTGCACCCTTTTCTAATGCACAAACATGCGCACGAACTTGTGCTTCCAGCTTGCGTAAGGAGCATAGCGGAATGGCACGTCCAGCCACGTTGCCTTGTTCACGATGCTCTTCTTGTGGCTAAACGTATCGAAGCTCTCGCGTCCATGGTACTGCCCCATACCGCTCGCACCCATGCCACCAAAGCCCATATGGCTCGTAGCCAAGTGCATAATCGTGTCGTTGACGCAGCCGCCGCCAAAGGGCACGTAACGCACAAAGCGCTGCTGAACTGCGCGATCCTGGCTAAAGATATACAGAGCCAGCGGCGTCGGACGATCCGTAATAAACGTCTCGGCCTCGTCTAGGCTCTCAAACGTCAGCATCGGCAAGATGGGGCCGAAAATCTCCTCCTGCATCACGGCGTCATCGGGGGTCACGCCGTCCAAAATCGTCGGCTCGATCTTGAGCGAAGTCTCGCGCGCGGTACCTCCAAGCACAACCTTATCGGGATCGATCAGCCCGCGCACGCGCGCAAAATGCTTGGCGTTGACGATATGCCCGTAATCCTCGTTATCGAGCGGATGCTCGCCAAACATGCGACGGACCTCCTCCTTGATAAGGCCCAACAGCTCATCGTGCACGCACACGTCGACCAGCAGATAGTCGGGTGCTACACAGGTCTGCCCCACGTTGAGCCATTTGCCAAAGGCGATACGCCGTGCCGCGACCTTCAAGTTTGCCGTCGCATCCACGATGCAGGGGCTCTTGCCGCCCAGCTCAAGCGTCACGGGCGTGAGGTTTTTACTTGCGCGCTCCATGACGAGCTTGCCGACCGGAACGCTACCGGTAAAGAAGATCTTGTCCCAGCACTCATCGAGCAACGCTTCGTTCTCGGCGCGCCCGCCCTCGACAACCGTCACCAGGCGCGGATCAAATGCCTCTTCACAGATTTGCTTGAGCACCGCGCTCGATGCCGGAGCATAGGCACTCGGCTTGATGACCACGGTATTGCCCGCGGCAAGGGCGCCGGCGAGCGGCTCGAGTGTTAGCAAAAACGGGTAGTTCCACGGAGCCATGATGAGCGTGACGCCATAGGGCACGGCTTGCGTTTTGCACGCGCTCACGGCGTTAGCGAGATCGCACGGACGCAGGCGCGGACGACTCCACCGAGCCACGTGAGCGATCTGATGTCGAATCTCGGAAAGCGACGTGCCGATCTCGCACATATAGGCCTCGTCATGCGACTTTCCCAAATCGGTCTTGAGTGCATGGGCAATATCGGCCTCGTGCGCCCGTACCGCATCGCGTAAACTCACGAGCGCGCGACGTCGAGCATCGACATCAAACGTGGCGCGCGTCTTAAAGTAGGCGCGCTGATCGCCGACGATGCGCGCAATTTCCTCGGTGTTCATGTGCCCTCCTAGTTCTCGCCCTCAAACATACCACCTGCAACGACTTCATACATATGCTCGAGCTCCAAGCGGTCCATCAAAAGCGGAACGGGGTACAGCGGATTGGCCTCGGTATCGGCATGCGCCGCCATCTCGGGAATGTCGGAGCGGCGAATGCCCGAGACATATTTGGGGATTCCCAGGATCTCGTTCATGCGGTCGACCCAATCGATAAAGGCCTCGGCCGCAAGACTATCCTGCGCGGTAGCCGGCGCAATGCCTGCCATGCGAGCAAGATCGGCAAGCTTGGGGGCGGCGGCGTCACCATAAGCGCGAAGCATGTGCGGCAGGATGATCGCGTTGGCCAAACCGTGCGGAATTCCGTATCGGCCGCCCAGACTGTGCGCGATGGCATGCACATATCCGACATAGGAGCGGGTAAACGCAACGCCCGCCTTATACGCCGCCGAAAGCATATTGCGACGAGCGCGCATGTCGTCACCATGCTCATAGGCCTCGAGCAAATTGTCGTGGATAAGCTGCACCGCCTGTCGCGCCATCTTGCGCGTATAGGGCGTGGTGCTTCGCCCGATAAAGGCCTCAACGGCATGCGTCAGGGCGTCCATGCCCGTCTGCCCCGTAATGGAAGCGGGCAAGCCGCACGTAAACTCGGGGTCGTGGACTGCAAAACGCGGGATGAGCACAAAGTCGTTAATGGGGTATTTGTAGTGCGTCCCGTCATCGGTAATTACCGCCGCAAGCGTGACTTCGCTTCCCGTACCGGCGGTAGTGGGAACGGCGATGAGCAGCGGCAGGCGACGATGAATCCGCAGCAGGCCGCGCATCTTGTTGATGGGCTTGTTTGGCTGCGCAATGCGTGCGCCCACGCCCTTGGCACAGTCCATGGCCGAGCCACCGCCAAAGCCGATAATGGCCTGGCAGGCGCTCTCTCGATACAGGGACGCCGCTTCTTCCACGTTTGAAACCGTGGGGTTTGCACGCGTTTCGGCATAGACCGTAACGCCAATCCCCCTGGATGCGAGCGCCGTCTCGAGCGGTGCCGTGAGCCCCAGACGGGCAATACCGGGATCCGTCACGATAAGGACCTTCTGGATCGAGCGCTTTTGAAGCACCGCGGGCACATCCTCGGCATGCTCTAAAATGCGCGGCTCGGTATAGGGCAGGATCGGCAATGCAATGCGAAAAACCGTCTGATATGTTCGGCACCAGGCACGACGGGCTAGATGCATAAAGGAAACTCCTTTATTTGTTGATAGGTCAACATTTGCTCGCCCGATTGTACTCAGCGGCGGTCAAAGACGGCCTGCCAATCGTTAATCAATCAACATCTTCATATCTCAAAATTGTTTTATTAAAAATCATTCCTAATAGGCTTCACATTTGGTTGCATTTATGGATAATAGAACTCGTCAAGACGCACGTCCGGAGAGGGCCCTTACGGGACCGGACGAGCGCGCAATCGCCATCGATCGAAAGGATCGAATCATGAAGTTTGTTTGCCCCGTTTGCGGTTATGTGGAAGAGTTCGACGGCGACCAGCTGCCCGAGGATTTTAAGTGCCCCCAGTGCGGCGTTCCCGGTTCTCGTTTCCTGAAGCAGGAGGAGGGCCAGCTCGAGTGGGCTGCCGAGCACGTCGTGGGCGTCGCCAAGATGGAGGGCGTCTCCGAGGACATCGTTGCCGACCTGCGCGCCAACTTTGAGGGCGAGTGCTCCGAGGTCGGTATGTACCTGGCCATGGCTCGCGTCGCTCATCGCGAGGGCTATCCCGAGATCGGCCTGTACTGGGAGAAGGCTGCCCACGAGGAGGCCGAGCACGCTGCCAAGTTCGCTGAGCTCCTGGGCGAGGTCGTGACCGACTCCACCAAGAAGAACCTCGAGATGCGCGTTGAGGCTGAGAACGGCGCCACCGCCGGCAAGACCGATCTTGCCAAGCGCGCTAAGGCCGCTGGCCTCGATGCCATCCACGACACCGTGCACGA
>USHT01000107.1 GCA_900554455.1 uncultured Collinsella sp. | reverse complement strand
GTGGTCGTACAGGCCCTCGGCAATGAGCACATGCACAATGCCCAGCAGCAAGGCCAGGTCGCAGCCCGGGCGTACGCGCAGCCAGCGGTCGGCAAACGCAGCCGAGCCGCTGCGCCGGGGGTCGACCACGATGATCTTCGCCCCGCGCCGGCGCGCATCGTTGAGTGCATCAACGGCCCCCATCGTCGACGAATCGACAATGGAACGTCCCAAATACATGATGCAATCGGTATGCGCCAGGTCGGAGGCGGGGCTATAACCCAAGCTATGCTCCCAACCAGTGAGACGGCTTACCTCGCAGGCGCCATCGGCACCGTACACGTTGGGCGAACCCAGCGCGTGCATAAGACGATAGCCCCAGTAGCGGTCGAACGAGGGCACGCCGAGCGTCATGCCCAGCGCGCGCGGACCATGCCCGTCAACAATCCCCAAAAGGCGCTCGGCAATCTGGGCAAACGCCTCGTCCCACGAAATCACATCGAACCCCGAGCCATCAGCTCGTCGGCGCATGGGGTGCACAATGCGGTCGCGCTCGTCAAACGGCATTGCCAGGCGATGCCGTCCGCGGGCACACAGGGCACGCGCCGCGCACGGATGCCCTGGCACCGGCAACTCGGCCGCCACGCGACCGTCCTCAACTCGTGCCACAAAGGCGCAATCGGCATAGCATCCCCCGCATGTGGTCACCACGGCGCGACCGTCACGCTCCACAGCAGATGCCATCTCGATTACCCCTTACATCAGCCAAACACAACAGGCCAACAGCCCGGGAACGAGCCCCAGGCCAAAAAAGCCTCCCGCACGGCAACGCCCCGCGGGAGGCCCAACGTCAAACAGACGGTATCTTACGCCTCGGACTTCTTGGCGTAGATAAACCAGTAGCCGAGCGCGACCAGAACCGCGCCGCCCACGATGTTGCCCAGCGTGGCGGCGGACAGGTTAAACGCAATGCCCGCAGCGTTGAGCGCATCGGCGCCGGCGACGTCGGCACCGTAGCCGCATGCATGCATCACAGCACCCATGGGCAAAAAGTACATGTTGGCGACGCAGTGCTCAAAACCGCAGGCCACAAAGGCGGCGATGGGCAGCAGAATGCCCACAACCTTATCGACCACGGTCTTGCCGGCGGTACCGATCCACACGGCCAGGCACACAAAGATGTTGCACAGGATGCCGCGGAAGAAGATCGTCACCCAGTCGATCGTCACCTTGCCGGCGGCGACGCTCACCATGGAATTGGCGACCGCCTCGCCGTTGAGCTTGTAAATGCCGGCCATGTACACCAAAAAGACGATGAACAGGGCACCGACAAAATTGCCGACCCACACGACGACCCAGGCCTTGAGCATCTGGACCAGCGTGATCTTTTTGCTCTTGAGCGCGCAGACCATAAGCGAATTGCCAGTAAACAGCTCGGCGCCGCACACCAGCACCAGCACCAGGCCCAGGCAAAAGCACAGGCCCCCCACGACGCGCTGGGCACCCCAGCCCAGCGTGCTGTCGCTCAAAAACACCGTAAAGAACAGGCCACCGAAGGCGATAAACGCGCCGGCGAACATTGCCAACAGAAAGGCCTTGGCGACCGGCAGGTTAGCCTTGGTCACGCCGGCGGTCTCGGTCTTGGCCTCGATCGCGGCGGGCGCCAGGCAATCGGGAGCGGGATACTCCGCCTTGGAATCTGCCATGTCAATCACTTCTTTCCTAATCAGCAGGGACAAGCGCTCCTATTGCTCTTGTCCCAAGCGGACAAAGTGGGAAAAGTCGTTGGCGGCCACGGCGTCGTACACGGCGTCGACGGCGTCAAAGACCTCCGGGGACATAGGGTTGTAAAACTCCGTATCGCCCGGCTGAATCCCTATGAAGACGATATCTTCGCACGATTGCTCGATTTCCTCGATCAGAATCGACAAAGGGAGCGAATGCGTGGTGAACATCGACTTGCGGGCCACATCGCGCTTATCGAGCAGGCGGATAGACCCGACGGGCAGCGCCATGTCGGCGGCATCGACCAAGACCAGGCGAGGCGGACGCTCGCGCTTGACCTCGATGATGTCGTCCTCGGGCGTTTGGCCACCGTCGATGGTGTACCAACCGGCGATGGGTGCGTCTTCCATCTTTTTGGAGAGCACGGGGCCGGCGGCATCGTCGGCACGCAGCACGCTTCCCGCCGTGAGCACGATACCCGCAAACGGGGCGCCGTTCACACATCCATCCACAACGCGACCCATTACTGCAACCTTCCCGTCAGGTACACGCCCGACACATCGCGCACGCGCTCAACCAGATCGCGGAACTTCATCAGAAACGCGACCTGCTGGGCATGCAGGCCAAAGTCGTCGTCGAACACCGAGATGCCGGCCTTGGCCGACCCACGAAAACCGCGTTCGTCGAGCAGCGCATCGCAGGCCTCGAGCAGCGACGGCACAGCAGCCTTGTCGAGCTGGCACTCGCCAAAGGAGCGGATGGCCTCGAACTTGGTCTTGGCCTCTCCCTCCGGCAGCGCGTCGACGAGCGAATAGAACACGTTCACCGGCACCGACAGGCGCGGCTCAAAGCAGTCGAGCACGCCGGTGTGGTGGCCCACGGCGAGCGTGTAGTACAGCACGTCGCAGGCCTCCTGGGGAACGTCTTCCTCGGTTTCCACAAACTTACGCGTGAGCTCGTAGAAGACCACCTGGTCGGGCGCATGGCCCAGGCAGGGGTCGGCGACGCCCTCGGCGGCCTCGTCGCTTGCGCGCGAGGCATCGCCAAAAGAGCCGCCGAGCATACCGGGGCCCGCAAAGTAACCAGAGCGGTCCGTGAGTTCCATCTAACGGCCTCCGGCCAGCACCAGATCCTGCAGCGCCGAGTAGACCTCAACACGGCGAGGATCATCCTGCTTGTCGATGAGCAGCGCCATGGCACCGCGGATATCGCCCTTAGGCGCGCCCTCGAGCGTGTCCATAAACTCGTTGGCCAGGTCGCGGCCGTAACGGTAGCCGCTCATGGCGCGAGCCTCGCGCTCGATGGCAACGCGCAGCTTGTACGGCACGCCGGGGTGCAGGATATCGGCCTGCTCGCCGGCGGCCTCCACCGTGGTCTCGGCATGGAGCTTTTGGTCCAGCAGACCGAGCGCCATGGCAAAGCCGTAGATGGTCTGCGCGGGGCTGGGCGGGCAGCCGGGGATGTAGACATCGACCGGCAGAATCTTGTCCGTGCCGCCCCAGACGCAGTAGTTGTCGTAGAAGATGCCGCCGGTGCAGCCGCACGCGCCATAGGACACCACGATCTTGGGATCGGGTGCGGCCTCAAAGGCGCGCAGGGCCGGCATGCGCATGGCGCGCGTCACGGCGCCGGTGTACAGCAGCACATCGGCGTGACGGGGCGAGGGCACGACCTTGATGCCAAAGCGCTCGACGTCGAAGACGGGCGTGATGGAACCGAAGATCTCGATCTCGCAGCCGTTGCAGCCGCCGCAGTCAACGCGGTAGACGTACACCGAGCGCTTGATCTTCTTAAGAAGGGTCGCCTTGGCCTTCTCGATGCTCTCGTCGAGCTCGATCTTGGTCGGGCGGTACTGAAGCCGCTCGGGCAAAAGCGTGGGTTCGGCCATGGTTACTCCTCCTTCGTATCAAAATCCATGATGATGCCCTCGACCGGCGCCGGACCGGCGGGAATCTCGGGCGCATCGGGGTTAAGCTCGCGGTCGATATACTCCGGGTTCACGCCGTGGCCGCCCAGATACTCCATGCCGGGGCCCTGGGGCTCGCCGGACGCAAGCGTTTCGTTGGCAGCCATGCCGGCAGCGTTGCCGGTCTTTACGGCCGAGGCGGCGCGCAGGGCGTCGAGCTCGCGCTTGCACTCCTGGCACATACCGACGGTGCGGGCGGCCTGCTCGGCCTCCATGCCGCCGGCCTTTTGCAGCAGGCGCTTGGCATAGTCGATCTCCTTGTGCGGAGCAAACGGCTTGCCGCAGCGCGAGCAGTGCTCGAGCGTGTAGACGCTCTTGCTGGTGAGGTCGTCCTTGCTCATGACGGCCAGCTCAAACTCCTCGGTGAGCTTGATGGCCTCCATGGGGCAGGCTTCCTCGCAGCGGCCGCAAAAGATGCAGCGACCGTAGTCGATCGACCAGGTGATGGTATCGGCCGCAAGGTCGGTGTCCATGCGAATGGCATCGGCCGGGCACGCCACGCCGCAGGCTCCGCAGGCGATGCAGAGCTCGGCATTGTGCTCGGGCTTGCCGCGCATGTCCTTGTTGGTGGGGAACGGCGCAAACGGGTACTTGACCGTCGCGTCGCCGGCCTTGGCGTTAACCTTCCAAAGCTTCAGCATATTAGAGCGCCTCCTCATCGAGCGGGGCGGCCATGGTGCCCTCGCCCGCAAGCGGCGACTTGTCGCGCCAGACGTTCTCGAACTGCTCCTTGTCGAGCACGTGGTCGCGCTTGGCGGCGACATCGGTCACCGTCACGCGGTCGGTGCAGGAGTAGCACGGGTCGAGCGAGCCGACGATCAGCGCCGCATCGCCCACGGTGTTGCCGCGGAACATGTAGCGCAGGACCGGCCAGTTGCTGTACGTGGCGGCCTTGGCGCGCCAGCGGTAGCACTTCTGGTTATTGCCGAGCATGGCCCAGTGCACGTCCTCGCCGCGCGGCGCCTCGGTGGCGCCGATGGCGTACTTGTGCGGGGTGTACTCCCAATCCGTGGTGAGGATGGGGCCCGACGGGCAGTTCTCGAGCATGGTCTCGATCATGTCGATCGAATCGTAGACCTCCTGGATGCGAACGGCGGTACGGCCGAAGGCATCGCAGGTGTCGGCCGTAGCGGCGTGCATCTTTTGGACGTCCGGATCAGCGTAGCCGTCGAAGGGATGATCAAAGCGCACGTCGCGGGCATAGCCCGAGCCACGCATGAGCGGGCCGACCGGCGAGAAGTCGCGTGCGATCTTGCGGTCCAGAATGCCGATACCGCTCGTACGCTCGATAAAGTTGGGCGT
>USHT01000106.1 GCA_900554455.1 uncultured Collinsella sp. | reverse complement strand
TTAAGCTTGAGCACGCATTCGAGGATAATCTCATTGCGGGGAAGGCTACATTCGCGGTAGCCCCAAGTGATCTCGGACCCCGCATAATGCTTGATACCGGATGCCGGGTCAAACGTTACGACATCCTCAACCAGCGAGCCAATCCACTCGGTCCGTGTGCCTGCATTCATAGATATCGCACCGCCAACCGAGCCAGGGATGCCAACGGCAAACTCAAGGCCCGAGAGGCTACGCGACAGGGCATCGTTGACCAGGCGCGCAAACATCACGCCCGCACCGACCGTCAGTGTACAACCGTCATCGGCAACAACCGTGCGCTGAAACTCACGTCCGAGCGAAATGACGGCACCGCGATAACCGCCATCGGCAACCAGCAGATTGGAGCCCTTGCCGATGATGACCCACGGCACCTGCTCGCGATCGAGCACCGCCACGGCGCGGCGGAGGGCATGATAGCTATGGCACGTCACAAAGAGGTCGGCCTTGCCGCCGATACGATAGCTCGTATGACGCGCAAGGCGCTCGTCCTCGATCACATCCGTGTCGATCATACCCGAGAGCGCCATGACGGCGTTAAACAGACCCATTAGACTTAAGCGTCTTTCTTGGCAGTCAGATACTCGATAAACTCGGGACCGACGGTCGTAACGTCACCAGCACCCATAGTGAGCAGCAGGTCGCCCGCGCCCACCATCTGCTCGAGCTCCTGATTGAGCTCAAGACGGCTGGAGCAGTACACGACCTCCTTGCCAGGATGCTTGGCGCGCACGGTATCGGCGAGCATCTTAGAGGTGACGCCCGGAATGGGCATCTCGCCAGCCGAGAACACATCAATCAGCAGCAGTTTATCGGCATTGGCAAATGCATCGGCAAAGTCGTTGCACAGGGCCTGCAGGCGCGAATAGCGGTGCGGCTGGAACACGACGTCGACGTGCTTGTAGCCCAGCGACGAAGCAGCAGCAAGCGTCGCCTTGATCTCGGTGGGGTGATGGCCGTAATCATCGACCACGGTGATGCCATCGATATCGCCCACGTGGGTAAAGCGACGGCGGACGCCCTCAAAGCTCGAGAGCGCCTTGGCGGCGGCGTCGATGTCAAGGCCCAGGACATGGGCGACGGTGAGCACCGCTGTGGCGTTGAGCATGTTGTGGCGACCAGGGTTGCTCTTGATCTCCACAGCGTGCTCAGTGCCGTCCTCAAAGCGAACGATAAAGTCGCTCTGGATGCCCTTGACATCCGGGTGCATGCAGACGATGTCGTTGCTCTCGGCAAAGCCGTAGGAAAGCACGTGACGACCCGTCGACTTGGCGAGCTCGACCAGATGCGGGTCCTCACCGCAGACGATGACGGTGCCGTCCTCGCCCACCAGGCTCATGAATTTGGCGAAAGTCGCCTCGATCTCCTCGATACCCGAGTAGTGATCGAGGTGGTCGGCCTCGACGTTGGTCACGATGACCACGTTGGGGTTCAGGAACAGGAAGGAGCTGTCGGACTCGTCGGCCTCGGCGACAAAGTAGTCGCCCGAGCCGTTCTTGCCGTTCGTGTCATAGCCCTCGACGATGCCACCGATCAAGAAGCTCGGATCCAGACCCATGCGGTCGAGCATGGTGGCGCACATCGAAGACGTGGTGGTCTTGCCATGCGTGCCGGCAACAGCGACGGTGGTGTAGCCGTGGCCCAAAGCAGAGAGCATCTTGGCACGGGGCCACACGGGAATACCAAGCTCGCGAGCGCGCACGAGTTCAGGGTTGGACTCCGGAATAGCGGTGGAGACAACAACCACGTCGGGCTTGACCTCGTCGATCGTGGCGGCCTCATGGCCCACATGCACCTTCACACCAGCGCGGGTAAGCTGGCGGATATAACGTGACGTCTTAAGGTCGGAGCCGGTAACGGCATAACCGCGCTCGTGCAGAACGAGGGCGATGCCGCCGATACCGATAAAGTGGGCGCTCTTAAACTCGGGCGCGGAGGTTGCAGTCTGGGAATCAGCCATGTGCTCGTGTACTCCTTGCGTAAACACTGCCTGTAACCCGTTAACTGTACCGCACCTACCGCATCAGCGCGAGGGCGACCGACGATATCCCGTCTAACTAACGCAAACCCTCTACCGCATCCGCCAGAAGAGCGGCGGCCCTATCCTGAGCCAGACCACGCGCCGCCTGACGCATGGCGTCGCGTGCCGCCGCGTCATCGACCAGGTGCAGCAGCTCATCGGCAAAGGCAGAACCGTCGATATCGGCATCGGCGCAGAGCACGCCGGCCCCGGCGTCGACCAGATAACGGGCATTGGTGGTTTGGTGGTCGGCTGTCGCATGCGGGTACGGCACGAGCACCGAAGGCACGGCGAGCGCAGCGATCTCGGCCACGCTCGATGCGCCCGAACGCGAGAGCACCAAATCGGCAGCAGCCAGCATATCGCCCATGTTGTCGATGTAAGGCTGGACGCGGTAACGCTTCGCCTCCTCGGGCGTCAGCGCCAAAGCGCGCTCGGTCTCCTCAAAGCCGTCGGCACCCGTCGAATGCAACACATAGAGGTTCTTGCGCGAAAGCAGCTCGTTTTTGAGCGAAGTCACGCGCTCGTTGAGGTGCTGAGCGCCAAGTGAACCGCCAAAGACGAGCAGCAGCGTAGCGTCCTCGGGAACGCCAAGTGCCTTGCGGCCGCGAGCGCGATCGCCCTCGATTACCGAGCGACGTACGGGGTTGCCGGTCATGAGCACGTGGCCAGGGTCACCTTCGCGCTCAAAGACCGAACGCGCTGCCGGCACCGAGATGCACACGCGGGCGGCGTGGGAGTTCATCATCTTGTTGGCCAGGCCCGGAACAGAGTTCTGCTCATGCAGCAGATACGGAACGCCCGCGCCCTTGCACCACCTCAGCAGCGGAACCTCGACATAGGCACCAAAACCAATGGCGGCATCGGGCTTGCCGACCTTTGAGAAATGACTGGCGAGCGTACGTATGGCCTTGTTGACACGCCACAGCGAGGTCAGCGCCGTCCAAGGACGGGAGCGGTCGAAGCCCGTGACCGTAATGGGCACAAAATCAAACCCAGCCTCGGGGACCAGACGACCCTCGAGCTTGCGCGACTGGCCCACGAATACAACGTGGTGGCCACGGTCACGCAGCTCTTCGGCCAAGGCGAGCGCGGGGTTGATGTGTCCTGCCGTGCCGCCGGCTGCAATAGCAACGGTCATCTTATCGGTCATGGTAGTCCCTTCGTACACGCGGTCCCTGGTCGTCGGTACGCAGACGCGCCGACGGGTCCGAGTTCAAATCGATTCGATTATATCCGCCGCCCACGTTGCGAGGGCTGGGGCGCTGCGGACGACCTTGCGGAGCCGTTCGCGAGCGTGGACGAGCTGCCGGCTCGGTCGCAGAGCCATCCAGGACGGTAAAACCGTTACGCGAAGATCGCTCGCCGCGCACGTGGGGCACGCCGGCGGTACTCTCATCCATAACGGCAAAGCTCTCACGGCGGCGGTCATACTCATCGCGGCGGGCGCTCTCGTACGAAACGCGCAAGATCAACCCGGCAAGCATGAGCGACACAATAATCGACGAACCGCCGTAGCTAATAAACGGCAGCGGTTTGCCCGTCATGGGAAACACGTTGAGGATGCCCAGCGCGTTAATCAAAAACTGCACCGCGAGAATGACCGCGGAGCCAGATGCCATAAGCGCGCCCCGACGATCGGTCGCCTGCTCGGCAATGCGAAACGCCGAGTAGATCAGCATCGCAAACACCAAGAAGAACAGCACGGTTCCGACAAAACCGACTTCCTCGCCAATGATGGCCAGGATGTAGTCGTTGTGCGCTTCGGGCAGATACGAGTACTTCATGGTTGAGTTGCCGATGCCGCGGCCGAACAGACCGCCCGAGGCAAAGGCCATGATGGCAAGCGTGGCCTGATAGCCGTCACCATACTCGTCGGCCCAAGGGTTCAAGGCAACCTGAATACGCACCATACGGTACGGCTCTGCGACAAGCGCAATCACGATCACGAGAATGCCGAAGATTAGCACGCCGATGATAAATCTGGGGTCGAGACCCGCAAACAACGCCATGCACATGAGGGTCAACAGGATGATCAGGACAGTACCGAAATCGGGCTGGATAAAGATCAAAAAGAGCGAAATGCCCAGGTAGATGCCCATTTTGCGAAGGAATTCGTTGATGTTGCCACCGGGCGAAAAGAAGCGATCAAGCATGATGGCCGAATACGCAATGGCAAATGGCTTTAAAAACTCGGAAGGCTGGAACTGAATACCGGCGATGTTGAGCCAGCGCGTGGCGCCACGGCTGCCGCTGCCCACCAAGAACACCAGAAGCAGTAGCCCCATCATGCCGATAAGGAAGATCCTGAGCACATCCTCCCCAAACCAGCTGTCCGGCAAAACGCGCACGATGGCAATCAGCGCCAGAACACCGACCACGGCAAACGCGGCCTGTCGACCCAGAAAAAACGTCGCCGAGCCATTCTCGTGCAGCGCCTCGACCGAAGACGCCGAGTACACCATCAGCAGGCCAAAGCACACCAAGGTAAACAGACAGGCCATGAATATCAGACGGGGGCGCATGATACGGGCGGGAACACCGGCAATATAGCGTTCGCTAAACGACTGTCCGCCGCGGCTGGAACGCGGTGTGATGCGCCGTGAGGAAGCACGGTCCGAGTCGGGCCTCCTCATACCTTGTCGGGGGCTCTCCTCTCTCACCGCAACCCCTATTCCATTTGTGATTTCGCTGTAGCGGCAAGCTGAGCCACGTAGTCCTTAAACACGCGGCCGCGCTCCTCATAGCCCGAGAACTCATCGAACGAAGAGCAGGCAGGAGAAAGTAAGATCACGTCACCACGGCTCGAAAGCGAACGGGCGACGTCCACGGCGTCGCGCAGGTCATCCGCCTGGGCGATATCCACATCGCCATCGACATCGGCCTCATCCATAGCGGCGGTGAAGCGCTCGCGCGCATCGCC
>USHT01000105.1 GCA_900554455.1 uncultured Collinsella sp. | reverse complement strand
GACGTTGTTATTGACGATGAGCACAGCGCAGACGCAGCCGCCGAGGGCAAAGCTGCCGTCACAGGTCATATCGGGGATGTCGAGCAGGCGAAACGTGATAAACACGCCAAGCACCATAATGCCCCAGAGGACGCCCTGCGAAACGGCGCCCTGCAATGCAATGAGCATGCTTCATACCTCCTAGGATAGGGTGGACACGTGATTCACCATAATAGCGGTAACAATGCATAGAAGAGCTGCAGACAGACGTTTTGTTTTACCTGAAACAAGCAGGGCGGACGCCGGTCTACAGCGCCCGCCCCTGTGGCTCAGATATTGAATAACACGGCTGTAGCGCGAGCACAGGCTCTAGACGCATCGCCGCGCATGGCGCTACTCGTCCAGAGCGGAAAGGTCGATACCCAGGGCCTCGGCCATCTCGTCGTTCTTGACGACGACCAGGTCCTTGCTCGAGAGGTGCTTGATCGGCATGTCTTCGGGCTTGGCCTCGCCCTTCAGGATCTTAACGGCCATCTCGCCCGCGGCGTAGCCCAGGTCCTCATAGTTGATGGAGAGGGTGAACAGGCCGCCGGCCATGCACATACCCTCCTCGCCAGTCACGAAGGGGAGCTTATTCTCCTTGCAGATCTGGCCGACCTGCGAAGCGCCCGCGGCGATGGTGTTGTCGGTGGGGGAGTACAGCGCGTCGACCTTGCCCACGGCAGACTCGACGACGGACTGAATCTCGTTGGAGCTCGAGACGGTGAAGTCAGTGTACTGGAGGCCCAGCTTGTCGAGCTCCTTCTTGGCGGCCTTGATCTGGACGTCGGAGTTGGACTCGGCGGTGCAGTAGAGCAGACCAACCTTTTTAACGTCGGGCAGGACCTTCTGCATCATCTCGAGCTGCTCGGCGACCGGGGTGAGGTCGGAAGCACCCGTGACGTTGGTGCCGGGCTTGTCGTTGTCCTGGACCAGGCCGGAGGCGGCGTAGTCGGTGATGGCACAGCCCACGATGGGGATATCGGCCGTGGCGCCGGCGGCAGCCTGCGCGGCGGGCGTGGCGATGGCATAAATCAGGTTGACGTTGTCGCCCACAAACTTGTCGGCAATGGACTTACACGTGGACTGGTCGTTCTGGGCGTTTTTCTGGTCGATCTTGACCTTAAGGCCGCTCTCCTTGATGGCCTTGACAAAGCCATCGTTGGCGGCGTCGAGTGCGGAGTGCTCGGTGAGCTGCAGAACGCCGATGGTGTAGTCGGAACCGGCGGCAGCAGAGCCGGAAACAGAGTTGCCGCCGCATCCGGCGAGCGGGGCGAGCGCGAGCAGGCCGGCGGAGACCAGAAGGCTCCTGCGGCTGATGGTGATGTCCTTCATATCATTACCCCCAGTATAAAAATGGCTGGAAACACTGCACTGGGACAAAGTGCAAGTGGAACTATAGTAGCGCTGATGTCCATTTTTACAACAGCCTGGCGGGTTTTTTAATACAGAATCGGATGGGCGGTACGGGTAGTCGAATGGGCGGCGGAGGGTCTTATGCGGCGGAGGAGGCGTCGTCCTCGTCCAGGGCGGCGAAGAGCTTCTTGCCGTCGAGGAGACGTGTGGTGACGTTTCTCATTCGGCCAATCTCTACAGTACGCAACGTGTCATCGGCGCCTCGGGCGTCGTAGACCGTTCCCAGCAAATACGAGATGCCGTCTCGTTGCTTGATGGCAAAGGGACGGAGTGTCATCCGTGCTGCTTCGGTTTCGCCACGTGTCGTGACGCTCGAAATATCAAAACTCACCGTGGTTCCGTGGTCGATGGCCTGCTCGACGAGCTCGCACGTGTCGATGCGCTTGATGGG
Source organism: uncultured Collinsella sp. (assembly GCA_900554455.1). Lineage (GTDB taxonomy): Bacteria > Actinomycetota > Coriobacteriia > Coriobacteriales > Coriobacteriaceae > Collinsella. The sequence goes on along the minus strand of USHT01000105.1, from coordinate 3,192 downwards.
CGTGCGCGTTGCCTTGGTAGCCTTGCTGCCTGCGCTTGGAGCGGGTTCGGGTGTATCGAGGTAGCCGCGAACGTCGGCACTCGCCATGGCAACTAAGTGCTGCGCCATGCTCTTGCGGATAGCGATAGGCGTGGAGCGGTTGCGCATGACCATACCGTGGAGCCGGATGATCTCTTCATCGGTGAGCGGGCGGGTAAGAAGTTTGTAGCCCACGCCGCGTTTGTACTCAATTTCGTATCCGGCATGGCGAAGCGCGGAGATGGCGGTGTAGATGCTGCGCCGCGCCGCCGAGATGGGCATGCGGGCGGGGTCGTCGGGATGGGCGAGGCGCCGGATCAACTCATCGGAAAGCATGGCCTTGTCCTCGCCGGTGTTTTCGCTTAATAGTTGCAGGATGCGAACGGCGCGATAGGCTGCCATCGAGGCGGCGCCTCTAGTCGTGGTGTCGTAGGTTTCAACAGCGGCTTCGGTCATGGTGTCCACGTCCTTTCCGTTTTGGGTGGCGACGGTATGGAGCCTAGGACGTGGGGCTTTCCCAGGGGCGCAGGGCGCTCTGGGCGGTCGGTAGTCGTCGGCAAACGGCGGGGCGAGTTTTCAACAGCCCTGCTCAACTGACCAAAAACTTACCAAAAGCTTGACGGATGCTGTTGAAAAAAGCGTCTCTCGACCGATGTCGAGAGACGCTTATGCGATGAGCGTTGGCGTGTGGCGACGCGAGCTAGTGTCCGACGATTAGAAGTCGGCGTTGCCCACGGTGCGCGGGTGCGGCAGGACGTCGCGGATGTTGCCCACGCCGGTCAGATACATGACCAAGCGCTCGAAGCCCAGACCGTAGCCGGCGTGCTTGCAGGAACCGTAGCGGCGCAGGTCAAGGTAGTACTTGTACTGCTCGGGATTCATGCCCAGGTCCTTGATGCGGGCCTCGAGCAGATCCAGGCGCTCCTCGCGCTGGGAGCCGCCGATAATCTCGCCGATACCGGGAACCAGGCAGTCGGCGGCGGCGACGGTCTTGCCGTCCTCGTTCATGCGCATGTAGAACGCCTTGATCTCGGCCGGGTAGTCGGTCACGAAGGTCGGGCGCTTAAAGTGCTCCTCGGTCAGGAAGCGCTCGTGCTCGGTCTGCAGGTCGATGCCCCAGCTGACGGGGTAATCAAACTGGTGGCCAGCAGCGACTGCCTGCTCCAGGATCTCGACGGCCTCGGTGTAGGTAACGCGGGCAAAGTCGGAGTTGGCGACATGGTCCAGGCGCTCGAGCAGACCCTTGTCCACAAACTTGTTGAGCATATTGAGCTCGTCGGGGCAGGTGGCCATAACGTCCTTGAGGACGTACTTGAGCATGGCCTCGGCGTTATCCATGTAGTCGTTAAGGTCGGCAAAGGCCATCTCGGGCTCGATCATCCAAAACTCGGCGGCGTGGCGCGTGGTGTTGGAGTTCTCGGCACGGAAGGTGGGGCCAAAGGTGTACACGTCGCCAAAGGCCATGGCAAAGTTCTCGGCATTGAGCTGGCCGGACACGGTAAGGCTCGCGTGCTTGCCAAAGAAGTCCTGGCTCCAGTCGACCTCGCCGGCCTCGGTGAGGGGCGGGTTTTTGGGGTCGAGCGTGGTCACGCGGAACATCTCGCCGGCGCCCTCGCAGTCACTCGTGGTGATGATGGGGGTGTTGACATAGACAAAGCCCTGCTCCTGGAAGAAGCGGTGGATGGCGGCAGCCGCGACAGAGCGGATGCGGAACACGGCGCGGAACAGGTTGGTGCGCGGACGCAGGTGCTGCTGGGTGCGCAGGAACTCGACGGTTGCGCGCTTCTTCTGCAGCGGGTAATCCGGGGCGCTGACGCCCTCGACCTCGATGGAGGTGGCAGAAAGCTCGAAAGGCTGGGGCGCATCGGGGGTCAGCTTGACGGTGCCGGTGCAAATGAGTGCGGCCGAGACGTTTTGATGGGCGATCTCGTCGTAGTTGTCGAGTGCCTCGCGGTTCATGACGACCTGCAGGTCGCGGAAGCAGCTGCCGTCGTTGAGCGTAACAAAGCCAAAGTTCTTCATGTCGCGGACGGATTTGACCCAGCCGGCGACGGTGACGGTCTGGCCGCCGAGCGACTCGGCATCGGCATAGAGCTGCGCGATTTTGGTGCGGTTCACGTATCCTCCCATAACGGTTGAATGATAGTTATCCATACAGTTCGATATTCTAGCAGCTCGGCTCATTTGGGCTATACAGATAAGGCATTGGCGGGATGGTTTTTCAAACGAAAAGCGCCCGCGGCCAAATGGTCGCGGGCGCTTGACGAGGTGCCTTTTGGCTTTGTGGCGCGGGGCCTGGCTACTTAGTCTTGGCTACCAGCAGCGGGTCGCCAAGCTTGACGAGCGGGTTGCCGCCGATAAGCGTTCCAGACTCGCCGACATGGTCGATGCTCTTAAGGCGATCGAGCTCGGAGACGATGACGGTTACGATGTCCTCGTGACCAGCGGCCTTAATGGCCTCGCGGTCGAAGCTGATGAGCGGCTGGCCTGCCTTGACCACATCGCCCATCTCGACAAAGCGGGCAAAACCCTTGCCGTTCATTTCCACGGTGCCCAGGCCAACATGGATGAACACGCGAAGACCGTCCTCGGTAATCATGCCAATGGAGTGGTTGGTGACGGTGGTGGCGCCGATGCGGCCGTTGGCGGGCGCATAGATGGTGCCGGTAATGGGCTCGATGCCATAGCCCTGGCCAAGCATGCCCGAGGCGATCGTCTCGTCGGGAACCTCGTTCAGGTTGACGAGCACGCCGTTGACGGGGGCATAGATGACGCCTTCGCGGGTAGCGAAGCTTGCTGCGGGCGGAACGGATGCCTCGCCCGCCGAGGTGAAGGTGGACTTAAACGAATCGAGCAGACCCATAGTTGCCTCCAACTTAAATAGGCGCATATCACGCGCTTGGTTTGCCGGAAACGTTTCATACGTGTTTCGCGGCTTGGTCAACGCCCCTATTTTACGCTGCTCAACGATACCTCTGAACTGGGATTATGTGATATATCAGTTGAAGGGAAACTTATTGCCGGAGTGTTTCTTCGCCACGGGCTCAAGTGGGATACGCTTAGACGCGAAAAACAAGGGCGCATAATTTGCGCGAAGGGAGCACATATGATTGTCGAGAGCCATGCGCTGTGGGGCGAGGAGCCGACCGAGGAATATCCGGCGACATTTACGTA
>USHT01000104.1 GCA_900554455.1 uncultured Collinsella sp. | reverse complement strand
CAATTTGTTCGCTCTGGTGTCCGCTCGCTGTCCGTCCTCTACCTGCGGCGTTGCCATTGTTGGGGTAGTCGTTGGGGCGTTCTTGTCTGACTAGTCGTTTAAGAACGTCCCCAACGACTACTTTCCGCGCAACAGCATTGTCGCAGCTGCGTTAAGCAGTGTCGCTCGTTACTCGCCCAGGATTAGCGCTGCGAGCTCGCCCTGGGTGTCCACCACGTAGTCGGCGCCGGCGGCTTCCAGCTCTGCGCGGCCGCGAAAGCCCCAGCTGACGCCCGCGCTCTTAAGGCCGGCGTTGTGGCCGGTCAGGATATCGACATTGGAATCGCCTACGTAGAGCGTGGTCGCCGGGTCGGCGCCTAGCTCTTCCATCACATGCAGCGTGACGGGTGCTTCGGGCTTGGGCGGAAATGCATCGACACGGCCCTGCACCAGCGCAAAGCGCTCGGAACCAAAATACTTCTCGATAAGCGGAGCCGCCGAGACGTGGTCCTTGTTAGTGAGCACGGCAAGCTGAACGCCCGCGGCGCGCAAGCGGTCGAGCATCTCGATCGTACCGGCATAGGGGGCGGTGTGGTCCTCCTTGTGCTCGCCGTAGTAAGCTCTAAACTCGGCAAGCGTTTGCTCAAACATACGGCTGTTGCCCGCATACTCGGCAGGCATAAAGCGCTCAACCAGCTTGAGCATGCCGTTTCCCACCTTGTAGCGGTACTCGTCAACGGCAAACGTGGGCCAGCCGTGCGCCTCGCAGGTATGGTTGCCGGCGGCCGCCAGGTCCTCGAGCGTGTTGAGGATGGTGCCGTCCAGATCAAAGATCACATGGGAAAAAGCTGCTGCCATGGGTGCTCCTGCCGCTTGAGTTGTAAAACGCACCTCATAATACTGGGCATGCGTGCCGGGCATGTTTGGAATCTGAATATCTTTAATAGCCCTGAGCCTTTGTCGTTAGCAAATCCTCGGCAGCTGTTCTCCCACGAGCATATCGAGGATGCGGGTCGAGCCCCAGCCGGTGCGTACGCGCACGGCGGGACGGGCGCCCTTGGCAAGTGGCAGCACGCGACCGATGACGGCGGCATTCTCGCCGTAGCGGGCGGCGCGCATGGCGGCCAGCGCGGCATCGGCCTGCTCGGCCGGCACGACGGCGACCATCTTGCCCTCGTTTGCCACCTGCAGCACATCGTAGCCGAGCATCTCGCAGGCTGCCTGCACGTCGGGGCGCACGGGCACAGCTTCCTCGTCGATCTCCATGGCAACGCCGCTGGCCTGGGCAAACTCGTTGAGTGTGGACGCCAAGCCACCGCGCGTGGGGTCGCGGAAGCAGCGTGTGTCGGGTGCTGCGGCAAGCACATCGGCAATCAGGTGGTTGAGCGGCGCGGCATCGCTTTCGATCGTGCTCGAAAACGCCAGGCCCTCGCGTTGGCTCATGATGGCGATGCCGTGGTCGCCCAGCGTACCCGAGACCAGGATGACATCGCCGGGGCGGCAGTTGGCGCCGCTGAGCGCCACGCCCGTGGGAACCTCGCCCACGCCGGCGGTATTGATGTAGACGCCGTCGGCCCCGCCGCGCTCGACCACCTTGGTGTCGCCCGTGATTATGGACACGCCCGCCTCATGCGCCGTTTCGGCCATCGTCTGCACAATCTGGCGGAGCCTATCCATGGGATAGCCCTCTTCGAGGATAAAGCCGCACGATAGGTAGCGCACGTTGGCGCCCGAGGTCGCGACGTCGTTGACGGTTCCGCACACGGCGAGACGGCCGATGTTGCCACCGGGGAAGAACTGCGGCGAGACTACAAAGCTGTCGGTCGACATGGCGATGCGCCCGCTCGCGGGCAGCGCGGCGACGCCGGCGTCGTTGCCCGCGAGCAGCTCGGGCGATCCAAACGCATCCAAAAAGACCTCATCGATGATGCGCTTCATCATCTGACCGCCAGAGCCGTGGCCCAACAGGACGGTGCTATCGGTGGCAGTACGGGACATATCGAAAACTCCAATCGTGGGTGGTGCCAGTGTGCGGGTGCGTCCGGACTAGTTACGGTAGCGGTAGTACGCCGCGCAGCTGCCCTCGGAGCTCACCATGCAGGGGCCGACGGGATGCTCGGGCGTACAAGCGTGGCCGAACAGGGGGCAGTCGCTCGGCGTAATGGCCCCGCGCAGCACGTCGCCGCAGCGGCACCCACGCGGCTCGACCGTCGCCTCAACGGGCACGTCAAAGCGAGCGCGGGCATCAAAGCGCGAGAACTCGGGGCGGATGGAAAGGCCCGAGTTAGTAATCGGCCCCAGCCCGCGCCACGTGGTGTCGCATGGCTCAAACACCTGCTCGACCAGCTGGCGCGCTACGGGGTTGCCGTCTGCGTTGACGCCACGGCGGTAGGCGTTGTCAATCGCGGGCCTGTCCTCGACAACCATCTGGACCAGCATGCAGATACCCTGCAAGATGTCGACCGGCTCAAATCCCGTTACCACGCCTGGAGTCTTAAACTCGTCGACCAAAAAGCTAAAGGGCGCCAAGCCCGTGATGGTGGCGACGTGGCCCGGCAGGATAAAGCCGTCGATGGCGGTCTCGGGGTCGTTGGCGATGGCGCGCAACGCCGGCGGCGTGGTCTTGTGGGCGCAATAGACCGAGAAGTTTTGGAGTCCGCGTGCATCGGCCTCCAAAATGGCGGCGGCGATGGTGGGCGTTGTGGTCTCAAAGCCCACACCCATAAAGATGACCGGGCGGTCGGGGTTTTGCTTGGCAATGTCGAGCGCGTCGAGCGGGGAGTAGACGATGCGAATGTCACGCCCTGCCGCCTTTTGCGCAGCGAGCGAGGTGGATGACCCGGGCACGCGCATCATGTCGCCAAAGGTGGTGATGATGGCGCGGTCTATGTTGGCGAGCGCGATCGCGTGGTCGATGTCGCGGTTGGCGGTAACGCAGACGGGGCAACCCGGACCGCTCAGCAGTTTGAGCCCGGCAGGCATAATGGAGCGAAAGCCATAACGCCCGATGCTCACGGTATGCGTGCCGCAGACTTCCATAAGGTTGATGGCGCGGTCGCCGACAAGCTCATGAATGCGCTCGATGAGCTCGCGAGCCAGCTTGGGATCGCGGAATGCCGAGAAATCGATACCGGAGCGCGCCGGCTGCTCGGGCGCCACTAGTAAGCCTCCGCCGGGTCGGTGGTCAGCTGGTCTTCTTCGACCAGCTCGGACATGGCATTAACAAGCTCGAGCGTTTCCTGTGCTTCCTGCTCGTCGACAATCTGGATGCCAAAGCCGGCGTGTACGAGAATGTAGTCGCCAACCTGCGCCGTCGGCACGAGTCGCAGCGACACGGGGCGCTCGATGCCCATCATGTCGACGGTGGCCTTGAGGTCGTCGTCGCGTTTGACTACTTTACCGGGAACGGCAAGGCACATAATGTTCCTCTTTTATACGCTTTGCGCTGGATGGGCGCTTAATAATCCATCAGTTGATGGTAGCGCTCGTGGGGTTCGCGGGCAAACGCGTTACGCCTGTGAGACGGCGGCTTGCGGGCTGGCCGAACAGCCTATTGTGGCGCGACCTGTGCGAGGCGAGTGCGTGCGACTGCTGCCTGACCGTAGGCGATGCAGCCGTCATTGACGGGTACGGTGTGGGGGACAAGGACAGTAAAGCCTGCGCTTTTGAGCTCGCGGGTGAGAAGCTGAAGCAGAAGTCGGTTCATGAACACGCCGCCCGAGAGCGCGACGGTGTCGATGCCCTCGTGCACGCAGATATCGCTGGCGATGCGCGCCGAGGAGCGCGCGACGGCGACATGGAAATCGAGTGCGAGCCTGTCGGCGGGCGCTCCGGCTTCAATTCCTCCCAAAAGTGCCTCAAAGAGCGCTTTCTGGTCCAGAACATAGGGGCCGTCCAGCCACGATGGGCCAGATGCGAAATAGCCGGCGTTGTCGTCGGGAAAATGGGCGATTTCGTTGTCGAGCGCGCGCCAGGCGGCAGCCTCAAGCTCGATGGCGGGTTCGCCCTCGTAGGTTGCCTTGTCGCAGATGCCCAGAATTGTTGCCGCGGCATCAAAGAGACGCCCCATGCTGCTGGTACGCGGGCTGTTGATGCCGCGCTCGATCATGGTGGCTGTCACGCTGCGCGTTTGTTCGTCGAGGCTGTCCAAAAGCCGAGCGGCACCTGGGTGCTCGAGCAGGCCGAGCTCACTGAGCAGGGCAAAGGCGTTGCGGCGGGCGTCGCGCACGGAGGCCGCCCCACCGGGGAGCGCCCAGGTGTGCAAATGCGCGGCGCGCTCAAAGCCGCCAAGGCTGGCAACAAGAAACTCGCCGCCCCAAATGGTCCCATCGGCGCCGGCGCCGGTGCCGTCAAAGGCGATGCCAAGGACGCGCGCGTCGGTTGTAAGCTGGCCAGCGGCGATGGCCTCGGCCATTACGCTCGCGATATGTGCATGATGGTGCTGCACCTCGACGAGCGGCAGATTGCATTTTCGCGTCTGCTCGCGCGCCCACTGGCTCGATAGATAGCTGGGGTGCACATCGCAGGCCAAAGCGGCGGGCGCCAAGTCAAAGAGATCTTCCAAGCGCGTGCGCGCGGCGTTCCAGGCATCGAAGGTCCCGCCGTTTTCAACATCGCCGATATGCTGCGACACAAAACAGGTCGCTTCGCCGTTCGTCCCTTCACGCGTGAGCGCAATCGTGGCCTTTTGTTGCGGCCCGCAGGCGAGTACGCAGGACGGAGCGCCGTCGAGCGCCGGCAACGACAGCGGTTGCGGCGCATATCCGCGTGCACGACGTACGGGCATGACGTCGCCGTCGACCACGCGTACCACGGAGTCGTCGTAGCGCGACAGGATCGCGCGGTCGTTGCCGAGCAGCGCGTCGGCGATGCCGGCGGCAACGAGATGCTCCCATGCAAGGGCGTCGTCGGTCTCGATGGGCTCTTCGCTCAGGTTTCCGCTGGTCATGACGAGCGCGTGCATACCGTGCGACGCGGCAGCTGCAAGCAGAAGATGCTGAAGCGGGGTGTAGGGGAGCATAACGCCAAGCTCGGGCAGGTCGCGCGCGACG
>USHT01000103.1 GCA_900554455.1 uncultured Collinsella sp. | reverse complement strand
GCGCAGCGTCAACGAGCCCGCCGTTCGGTAGAACGGCGGAACTAATTACCTTACGTAGATGATGTTGTCGCGGCGCGGCTTTGCCTCGGGTAGCGTGTCCTCGGCGTAGCCAAGAATGCAGTTACCGACACCGCGCAGGCTGCCGTCGGCAGGCAGGCCCCAGCTGGCCAGCAGCTCCAGGCCCTCGGGCGAGTCAAAGACCTCATGCGCGCGGTGAATCCAGCACGAATCGACACCCAGTGCATAGGCAGCGTTGAGCAAGTTGCCCATAGCGAGCGAGCCGTCTTCCAGATGTGTGGGCACGCTGCGGTCAACCAGCACCACCACAACGGTCTTGGCGCCATAGAAGGGGTCGCTGTTGCTGCCCATGACTTGCGCGTTGAGCTGCGAGAGACGCTCGACGGTCGCGGGGTCGGTGACGGCGACAAACGTCACCGGCTGGCGGCCCATGCCGCTCGGTGCATATTGGCCGGCTTCGATAATACGTGCAAGCTTTTCGGCCTCGACGGGACGATCGCTGTAGTTGCGGCAGCTGCGGCGGTGAATGAGTGCTTCGATAGTCTCCATGGTGTCTCCTTGCGGTGGCGTTGCAGATGCCCCGTTCATACCCGTCGGGCTTAAACGATAGACGGTCAATTGCCCAGCCAAAAGGATAGATTCCAATTGGGAAAGTAGGTTTGCATAAAAGTACCTTCAGAATGTGACAAACAAATGGGATGGTTAAACGTTTTATCCCGTCTACCCTGCGGTTTTTTACCACTTGCCTAAATGACGAACGCATAACCTCTGATAAAGGTTTTACTAAAGGAGTACCAACGTTTATCAATGCGCCGTGGTGGCGCCGGGCCAGGAGGTAACATCATGTTCCAGGCTGGAGATGTCGTCGAGACCGACTTCGAAGGATTTCTGAAGCTGCTGCGTTCCAAGACGCGCGCTTTCGTGTCGATCAACGATCACGAGTACTACATCACGCACACCGATGGCTATTGGCGTGTTCAGGATTGCGAGGCCCTCAACGACAAGGGCCACTTTACTGACTGCTCCGAGCTGGTCAACACGGTCTGCGAGGTCGTCGAGCTGCCGTGGATTGCCGGCAAGAGCCTGCATGACAGCTTCTCGGGCGCTACGGTCTATGAGGCCGTCGCCGCTTAACAGGCGATAAACCCGATTTTCACGTGACCGCTGGCGCCGCCCCCGCGCCGGCGGTCTTTTTCTGCCGATAGGCCATAAAAGTGCACGTATTTGCGGAGAGCCTGTTGACGATAGTCAAAACTCGGACTAATCTAGAGACACAAAATTGGTCAAAAATCGGACAATTGAATGGTGGGATAGATGAATAGTGCGGTTACGCTGGTCGACTTCGATCGGTTGCTCAATGGACTCGACCATATCTATTCGGAGTTCTCGCGCGCCTGCGGCCTTTCGGACTGCGCCTATTGGATGCTCGTCGACACCAGCACGGCGGGCGGCAGTATTGCCGTAAGCCGTCTGACAAGCGAATGGTTCTACAGCAAGCAGACCATCAACTCGGCAATTAAAACCTTGACGGCGCGGGGCTTCGCAACGTTGGAGTATGCCGAAGGCAGTCGTAAGAACAAGGTTGTGAGCCTGACCGAAGAAGGCAGGCGATTTGCCGAGCGTTATGCGCTGCCGGCACTCAAGGCCGAGCAGCGAGCCTTTGGCGCGCTTGAGCCATGTGAGCAGCGCGAGATTATGCGCTTGATCGGCAAATTCTCTCAGGTGCTCGGCGATGAGTGCGATGCCTTTAAGCAGCATATCGCTGCCGAGAGCCAAGCCGAGAATCAAGGTGAGGGGGAGTCGTGCGACTGTTAATGAGGTTTTTGAAGCCCTACCGAGGGCTTGTCTCAGTGACGCTGCTGGTGCTGCTGGTGGATAACGTCGGTACGCTGTTGGTTCCCACGATGCTGGCGAACATGGTCAACACCGGTATTACCACGGGCGATGTCGATTACATTTTACGCAACGGCCTATACATGTTTATCGCGACCAGCATGGCTAGCGGCGGCACGGTGCTGGGCTGCTATTTTTCGGCGCGCCTGGCCGCCAACGTGGCTTGCGATATCCGCAATGCCGTGTACGACAAATCGCTCGAGCTCGCGGCCAGCGATTTTGAGCGCTTTGGCACCGGATCGATGATCACGCGTTCGCTCAACGACATCAACGTGATTCAGCAGGCGATTCTGCAGACGATTCAGCTGGTGCTGCCCGTGCCGTTTTTGGCTGTGGCGGGCATCATCTTCGCCTGGTTTATCGATCCCGCCATGGGCACGCTTCTGGGCGTAGTCGTTGCGATTGTGCTGGCGGCGGCGGTCTTTACGGTTGCCAACGCGGCTCCGATCTTTATGCGCTTGCAGAGCTTTATCGACCGCATGAACGTGGTGCTGCGCGAAAACATCGTGGGCGTGCGCGTCATCCGTGCGTTTAACAAGGAACGCCATGAGGAGCAACGCCTAGACGAGGTGTTTAGCGATTACGCGGCCAACGCCATCAAGGTCAACCACCTGTTTGTGGGCCTCGACAGCTCCAGCTTCTTTTTGATGAACATCGCCGAGGTGGCGGTGCTGTGGGTTGGCGGCAACCGCGTGGGCGCCCACGCCATGCAGATCGCGAGCATCTCTGCGGTGCTCGAGTACGCAATGCTGATCCTGTTCTTTGTGATGATGGCCCAGATGGTGGTGCTAACGCTACCACGCGCCGCGGCATGCCTAAGCCGTGCACAGCAAGTGCTGGAGATTGAGCCGAGCATCGTCGATGGCCAGCGTACGCTTGATGCGGCCGCGTCCGACTCAAAGGACGGGGCCGATGCGGTCGCCGTGTTCGATCACATGTCGTTTCGCTTTGACGATGCCGACGAGGACACCCTGTGCGACTTGAGCTTTGCCTGTCGCCGTGGCCAGACGACGGCGATCGTCGGCTCGACGGGTTCGGGCAAGTCGACCGTGGCCAAGCTCCTGCTGCGTTTCCACGATGCTACCAAGGGCACCATTCGCCTGGACGGTGTTGAACTGCGCGAGCTTTCGCAAGACGAGATTCGCGGGCGCATCGCCTATGTGCCGCAAAAGGCATGGCTGTTCTCGGGCACCGTGGCAAGTAATCTGCGCTTTGGCAACGAAGGCGCGACCGAGGCAGACATGCTCCATGCGCTCCAGGTTGCCCAGAGCACCTTTGTGCTCGATCAGCCGCAGGGGCTCGATACCCCGGTGGCGCAGGGCGGCACGAACTTTTCGGGCGGCCAGCGCCAGCGCCTGGCCATTGCTCGCGCGCTCATGAAGCAGGCCGATCTGTACATCTTCGATGACAGTTTTTCGGCCCTGGACTTTAAGACCGATGCCGCCCTGCGCCATGCGTTGCAAGACGAGACGCGTGACGCTGCGGTGCTCATCATCGCGCAGCGCATCTCGACGATTTTGCATGCCGACCAGATTGTCGTGCTCAAGGATGGCGAGGTTGTGGGTCTGGGCACGCATGGCGAGCTTATGGAAACCTGCGAGGTGTACCGCGCCATCGCGGAATCGCAGATGAAGGGAGGTGAGTAGCATGACCGAGGAGCTCAAGAAGCAGGGCGGCGTTGATGACGCCGCTGCCGCGGGACTGGTCGAGGAAACGGCTGCCGCGTCGACCGAGCTGGATGACGCCGCCAAGGCTGCAGCCGAGCGCGAGGCTCGCCGCCAAGCGCTCTACGAGGAAAACGAACGTGCCGAGGACGAGCGTGCCCGCGCCGAGGCAGAGCGTATGCGCGACGTGGACGACGAAGACGAGGACGAGACGCCTCGGGATACCTGGGCGACGGTGCGCCGCCTGTGGAGTGAGGCTGCCGGCGACCATTGGCGCTTCTATATCGTGTTCGCGAGCATTGTGTTCTATGTCATCTTTAACACTGCCGCGCCGGCATATAGCGCCCGCGTGATCGATGAGCTGTGGGGCCACATTCAGGTAGCGTTTGTCAACAACGCCACCTTCAGCATCACCTGGGAGAACTGCGGCAGGACTATCTTCATCTACTTTTTGATTTGGACGGCCGCCGCTTCGTTCTACGCGCTCCAGAGCTTTTTGATGTCGAGCGTGGCCGAACGCCTCAATCTGCGCCTGCGCAACCGCATCGCGCAAAAGCTCAACCGTCTGCCGCTCGCCTATTTTGACGCGCATCGTCCCGGCGAGGTCGTCAGCCGCGCGACCAACGACCTGGACAAGATGTCCGAGAGCATGCAGCGCGGATTGCTGCAGCTGCTCGTGTCGATCGGCACGGTTGTTGGTGCTGTGAGCGTGATGTTCGTGTTCAGCGTGCAGCTTACGCTCGTCTTTCTGTTCTTTACGGCACTGTCGCTGCTGGTGACGAAGGTCGTCTCGCGCCGCACACACGATGTGACGGGCGAGCGCCAGGAGTGGGTGTCCAAGATTACGAGTGCGGTCGAGGAAGGCTATTCGGGCCGTCTGGTGATCCGCGCGTTTAACCGCGAACGCCAAAGTTCTGCCGAGGTGCACCAGGCCTCGGGCGAGCTGGCACGCGTGAGTGCCAAGGCCGACTTTATGATTAACGCCGTCGGCCCCGCGGTGCGCTTTATCGGCCGCCTGGCACAGATCGTGATTGCGCTTGTGGGCTGCAGCATGCTGGTTGCCGGTCACATGACCGTCGGCGTGTTCCAGGCGTTCTTCCAGTTTATCTACGAGGCGTCCGAACCCATGACGCAGCTGTCGTTCACTTTCAACTCGCTGCAGAGCGCGCTGGCGAGTGCGGAGCGCGTGTTCGACCTGCTCGATGAGCCCGAGATGGAGGCCGATCCGCTGCCGGACAAGGCCGCCAAGCTGCCGGGTCGCGTGGAGGGCCGCGTCTCCTTTGAGCATGTGCGCTTTGGTTATTCGCCCGACAAGCCGCTTATGCGCGACGTGTCGTTTACCGCCGAGCCGGGCCAGAAGATTGCCGTGGTGGGAACCACGGGCGCAGGCAAGACGACGCTCATCAACCTGCTCATGCGCTTCTATGACGTGAACGGCGGTGCCATCAAGGTGTCCGGCACCGACATCCGCAGCGTGACCCGCGCTTCGCTGCGTGGCAGCTACGGCA
>USHT01000102.1 GCA_900554455.1 uncultured Collinsella sp. | reverse complement strand
CGTCCTCGACCATGGAAACCCCCTTATCCTGCTCCTTCGGAGCTGCGGATAAGGGGGTTTCCTGGTCTGCGGAATGTTCTGAAAACCAAGTCCAGCACGGGCCCTGTGTTACCACCGCAGGGGGAGCGATATTTTGTAGCACGAAGTGCGCAACAAAATATCGCTCATGCCCGAGGACGCGCCGGGAGGCAACACCGATTCGGGGCCGGACACACGGATTTACCTGCGCATTTACAAATTCGTAAACTTTTTTGAAAAAAGTGCTTGCACAGTTCTCGAATCATAGGTTATTATCTTCCTCGTTGAACGCGCGGGTCCAACAAAACGAACCGTGAATCAACAACATAGCATGTCGGAGTGGCGGAATTGGCAGACGCGCTAGCTTGAGGTGCTAGTGACCGCTTTTTGGTCATGCGGGTTCAAGTCCCGCCTCCGACACCATCGCATTTGAGAAGCCTCTTCGGAGGCTTTTTTGTTACCGATAGACGGTGGGGTCCACGATGGAAACGCTTGAACGCAACGAGTGGGCAGACGTTGCCCAACTAGTCGAGATCACGAGCGATGCTGTCATCATCTGTGAGCTCGACGGAACCATTCTGCATGTGAATAATCGCTTACTTGGTTTGATGTGCGAGGAACGCGCCGACGTCATCGGTGGAGATGTTAAAGACGTCCTGTACTCATCCGCTTTTGAACGTGCGACGGAACATCGTCTGCCATTTGAAACTGATGGCTCCGAGATCGAATTGATGCTCAAGCTGAGTGACGGCTCCTTTATCCCCGTCTTGGTTCGTGCGGGCTCCGTAACGCCTCCACGCATCTTCGGGCGCCGCGCGCCACGTGTCCTGGTGGCGCTCCATAGCATCGAAGAACAGTATTCGCACGACCGTCAGCTCAAGCGTGCGCTTTCGGAGCTTAGAGTGGCGAACAAGCGCCTCTCTGGCACGCTCTCGGTCATTATGAGTACCGTGGGCTCCGATGAGCTGCCCAGCCTACTTGATACCGTTTTGAACCAGCTTGTAGGAACGCTCGATGCTTCGGGTGCCGCTATCTATTTTTCTGAGAGCGGCGGTTTTAAGCTACGCGGTGTTTCCAAGGAGCTGTACGACAGCTACCTGCCCGAGTTTTTGCCGTATGGCGCTGGCATTCCGACGTATGTTCTTCGTGAGTCGCGTGCCTGTCGCTTGTCGATTCAACAGGACCTTGAGGGTGATAGGGCCGCCTCCGGTTTGTTCATGGACTTGGACAATCGTTCTAAGCACCTGTTGCGCGTGCAGGATATGCCTCCGTACCGCAGCGAGATCTGTCTTCCCGTTTTTTACGGTACGCAGATCCTTGGCGTGTTGGAAGTTGGTTGGAAACGCCCCCAGGCACCGCTCGCCTATGACGTTAATGTACTCGAGGTCATTTGCGATTACCTGTCTATCCAGCTGGTCGGCATGGCATCGAGCCTTCGCTCCCGTCGCACGGCCGAGCTTGGCCGCTCGCTCAATGTCTTGCGTGATGAGTTGTTTGCCTTTCTAGACGATTCCGCCGCGGCTACCCAGGCGGTATCGTCCGAGATCTGCAATATGCTTAACTGCCATTTTTGCCCTGTTGAGTATGACGCGAGTCTGGATTCCTTCGTCATAGATTTTGAAGGCGGCAGTCGCGTTGCATTGCCGGACGATCCCGAGAAGCTTTTCTTTTCCACGACGGCGCCAGCGGCACGTCTGGGGGCTGGCCCTGATGGCTTTGAGGCATCTGTTTTGGGAGGTACGAGTGCCGAGGACCTTAAACACGTCCGTATAACTCGCGTTGACGAATCGATGCCTATGGGAGGCTGGCTTAGGGCGCATGGTCTGCCTTGTCAAGGTCTCTACGTCGACTCCGGCATCGAGGCGGGGCGCCCGCGCTCTGAGGGTGATGGCAAGCACAGTAACGACGCGATTGTTCCTGCTTCTGTTGCGAAGAGCCCGACGACGCGCGCGCTGCTGCTTCGTGATGGTAGCCAAGAGCCGATTGATGATCTTGAATATGACTACTTGGTGCACTTGGCGCATGACTTTGAACTAATCTACGAAGGCGAATCTCAAAAGCGCGAGGAGCGCCATATCGCTCAGACCCTTCAGATCGGCATGAGAAATTCCCTGGGGGATGTTCCGGGTATCGCAACCGATTCGGTGTACCTGTCGGCCACGAACTCGGCGCTGGTCGGCGGCGATTTCTATACGCTCATCCGTCTTCCCGACGACTGCGCCGTCATGATTTTGGGCGATGTGTCTGGCAAAGGCATTGAGGCTGCATCGATGTCCGCGCTCGTCAAGACGGCCCTGACGGCATATGCCTGGGAGGGCGCTGGACCGGCCCGCATGGCACGCTCCCTTAACAGCATGCTCATGGGCTTTTCGAGGGTCGAGACGTTCGTGACGGCCTTTATCGCCAAGATTGACCTTAAAGCCGGACGCGCAACGTATTGTTCGGCGGGCCATCCTCCGACCATGGTCATCAGGCCAGAGTCGATGCCGCTGGGTGGCGGCGAGGCCCGTGGGGGAGAGGTCGAGCTGCTTGGATGCCAATCGGGCGTAATCGGTGCCTTTGAGAGCATGGTGTACGAGACGGGCGTGTTTACGTTCGCCCCCGGTGACATGCTCTTCATGTATACGGATGGAACGATTGAGGCCCGCGACCGCACCGGAGCGTTCTTTGGCGAGCAGCGCCTTCGTGACCTTCTGCTCTCTGTCTCGGGTGAGGGCGTATCGGGAATCTGCGGCAAGGTCTTGGGCGAGCTTGACCGATTTACCGAATCGGCGCTGGACGATGACATTGCATTGGTGTCCCTTGAGTTTTTACGGGGTCGTTCATAGACGACGCTGGGCGGGCTGAATCCGTACGGTTGGGGAAACGAATGCATTGAGTGGGCTTTTTGGGGAACCATGGTCGTATGAATGAGTGGAATGACATAGCGGTTTTGACGCCACCAGGCGATATCGACATCGCCACGGTGCCTGCGCTGCGTCGGCGGTTGGATGCTTTGATTGGCCGCGGCGTGCGCCGTGTCGTCATCAACTGTCAGACTGTTAGCTATATCGATTCGACGGGCTTGGCATTCCTGCTTACGCGCGCTCGTGAGCTCATGAGGCGAGAAGGCCTGCTTTCGCTCGTCAATGCATCAGGTGAAGTTGTTCGCTTTTTGGAGATTGCTCGTCTTGTCGATATCCTTCATGTCGCGGGGCCGGCACGGGAGTCTATTCCCGCTATTCCGGTGGGGGAGCTGCCTCGCTGGAGTAAGAGCGTCGAGGTCCGTCAGGGTATCGAGAATCTTCCATACTACCGACATCGCATCGCCGAACTCCTTGAATCGCTTCCGTTGCGCCGTGACGAGCGCTACGATGTCGCATTGGCGTCGGGGGAGGCGCTGGGTAATGCCTATGACCATGCGGGCGGTATCGGGTGCGTCCTGACGGTTCAGGCCTATGGCGATCGCGTTGTGGTTGAGGTGCTTGATCGAGGTGCCGGCTATTCTATCGATGAAACGAGCGAGCCGGTTGCATCTGAGGAACGCGGCCGTGGTATCAAGCTTATGCGTATGCTCGTCGATAACGTGGAGGTTGCTCGTCGTACGGACGGCGCCGGCACGCGCGTGCAGATGGTGAAGCTGTTTAGCGGAGCGCTGGAATCGTGTGCCTAGCCAATCGCTTTAGCGCGTTTGGCTATTAAGAACATGCGGCAGACAAGTTTTTTGAAAAAAGTACTTGCGTCTTTTGGACAACTCGCGTAAATTAATAACCCGCAAGCGGACATGGCTCAGTTGGTAGAGCACAACCTTGCCAAGGTTGGGGTCGCGGGTTCGAGCCCCGTTGTCCGCTCCAAATGCAACAGCCCGGCTACCACGGTAGCCGGGCTTTTTTGTATCCATCGCATGGGCTCGAACCCGAGAGGGAGCGAGCGCTAAGCAAACGCGGAACGTTTGTAGCGAGCTGGCGGGGACGCCGGCAGGCGGCCGAAGCCGGTGCGGATCCGCGAAGCGGATACGCGGACGTCCTTTCGCCCACACCATTAAATGAAAGAGCCCCCAGCAATGGGGGCTTTTTTGTTATGGGCCTCCTGTTGGTGTCACGTGGCGGCTTCGTGCGGGTATCCTAATGCCAACGTGTGCCTATCAGAGGAGAGACCATGCTGTTTTCCGGTATCATCGCCGCCCTTACCAGCCTTTTGATTCCCATCATCATCCTGTTGCTGCTGCTTCCCAGCGCCTGCTATGTCGTTGAACAGCAGCATGCCGTGATCATCGAGCGTCTGGGCAAGTTTAACCGCATCGTCAACGCGGGCTTCCACGTGAAGGTGCCCGTGATCGACCGTAAGGCCGCCACGGTGAGCCTGCGCACCATGAAAAACGGTTTTGGCATCGACGTTAAGACCCAGGACAACGTGACCATCGGTCTTGAGGTCTCCGCTCAGTACCACGTGAGCTACGACATGGGCGCCGGCCCGGCAGATTCGGGCATCTACAAGAGCTACTATATGCTGCAGGAGCCCGTCGACCAGATGCGTGACTTCATCACCGACGCCCTGCGCTCTTCGATTCCTGTCTACACACTCGATGAGGTCTTTGCCAAGAAGGATGACATCGCCAAGGATGTCAACGCTACCGTTTCCGAGCAGATGGCCGCCTACGGCTTCACCCTCGTGTCGACGCTCATCACCAAAATCGCACTGCCGACCGAGGTTGAGAACTCCATGAACGACATCAACGCCGCCCAGCGCAAGCGCGCTGCGGCACAGGAACTCGCCGAGGCAGACCGCATCAAGCGCGTCACCGAGGCGACCGCCGAGGCCGAGGCTATGGAAAAGGCGGGCGAGGGCATCGCCAACCAGCGCAAGGCCATCGCACTGGGTATCAAAGATTCGCTCGAGATCATCCAGGAGACGGGTGTCGGCAATGACGAGGCCAACCAACTGTTCATGTTTACGCAGTGGTCCGAGATGATGACGGAGTTCGCTCGCACGGGTAAAACCTCGACGGTCGTGCTGCCGAGCGACTTTTCGCAGTCGGCCTCGATGTTCGAGCAGATGCTGGCCGCCGGCAAAGTTCAAAACGATTCGAAGGAGTAGACGCGCGTGAAATACACCGTCG
>USHT01000101.1 GCA_900554455.1 uncultured Collinsella sp. | reverse complement strand
TCGCGGGCAACGTTACCCAAGGGCCTGGGCGGGCGTATAGGGCAACATCGGTCGCGAGTTCCGCACGCAAAGGAGAGCACTTAATGTGCTCTCCGTCTTGCGCAGGACTGTCCGAGCAGGCGATGTTGCCCTATACGCCCGCCCAGGTCCGCCGGGATTACGACAGCTTAACGATCGGCGCAAAGCCCTTCATGAGCTTTTTGGTCTGGCCGGTCTTTTCGAATTGGACCTCGATCATATCTCCGACGACCGAGATCACGGTACCCGTGCCAAAGGTCTTGTGGCTCACGGTATCGCCCGCGGCAAAGTCCTGCGATGCGCTGGCGCGATCGACTTTGCGCTCCACCGTCGGGGACACTTTGGACGACGGCTTTTTAGCTCGCGGCGCGCCCGAACCAAAGGTCGAGGCAACACGGCCGGCGTCGGGCGAAACCCCGCGATGGCGCTCGGTGCCATAGGTGCTGCCACCAAAGAAATCGTCGAAGCTCGATCCGCCGCGCGAACCGGAACCGCCGGTCGAGCGCGTATGCGAACCGAACACCTTGCCGCCATACATATCCGAACCCATGCCCGAGCCAAAGGTGCCGTGACGGTCGCCGCGCTTCTCCCAGCCCGTGCCCTCAAAACCGGCAGAACCGATGCCGCTAAACTCGATGTCCTCAAACGGAATCTCGTTGAGGAAGCGCGAACGCGGGTTGGCAGAGGTCGAGCCGTAGGTGCGACGCGTGGCCGCATAGGTCAGGAACAGGCGCTTACGGGCACGCGTGATGGCAACGTAGGCCAGGCGACGCTCCTCCTCGAGCTTGCCCGGGTCATCGCTGCCGCCAAAGTCGTGCACGTGCGGGAAGATACCCTCCTCCATGCCGGCCACGAACACCGCCGGGAACTCCAGGCCCTTGGCGGAGTGGATGGTCATCATGGTAATGGCATGCGTCTCGCCGGCCAGGGAATCCAAGTCGGAGCGCAGGGCCAGCCACTCCATGAGTGCCGGCAGCGCCTTACAGGTGAGCGGACCGTAGGTGCGCTCGATCTCGTCGGCATGCACGGCACCCGCCGGCACCTCCGTCGGCGCGGCATACGCGTTGCCCGCGATGGCGGCGGCCAGGGCATCCTGCGGAGACAGCGCCGGAGCAGCCAAGCTATCGAGCGGATTGGAGCCCGCGGCGTCACGAGCGCCGACAAGTGCCTCAAACGAAGACGCAGGCGCAGACGGACCGGGCTCGGGCGCAGGCGCGCTCACCACGACGGGCTCGGGCTCGGCGCCGGCAGGCACGTCGGCAACACCGGCTGCGCGCAGCTCTTCCAAGCTCTCGAGCGTGCCCTCGATATCCTCATGCGTCTCCTCAAATTCGGCGGCGACGCCCAGGAATTCCTGGATGTTCTCGGCGCGGCTCTCGGACTCCATGGTGCCCTCGGCGCGGAAAGCCTGCAGCAGGCCCGTCTTATCGACAATCATCTCGACGACGTCCTTGAGCTCGCCGTCCATGCGGCGGCCCTCGCGTACCAGCGACACAAAGCTCGACAGGCCATTGCGCACCTTGGCGCTAAACATGCCGGTTTCGGCGCACGCGATCTCGCAAGCCTGGAAGAACGAGCAACGGTTGTCGCGCGCCAGCTGCTCAATCTTTTGGATCGAGGTGGAGCCGATGCCGCGGCGCGGCGTGTTGATGACGCGCTTGACGCTCATCTCGTCTGCCGGGTTCACGATCATCTTAAGGTAGGCCATGACGTCGCGGATCTCGGCACGGTCGAAGAATCGCGTGCCACCCACGATCTTGTAGGGCACGCCCGCGCGCAGGAACATATCTTCGAGGATACGCGACTGGGCGTTGGTGCGGTAGAACACAGCGATATCGTCGTAGCTCGTGCCTTTGGCATGCAGTTTTTCGATCTCGCCGGCAATCCAGCGGCCCTCGTCGCGCTCATCGCTTGCCTGGAAGGCCTGGATCTTCTCGCCGTCGCCCTCGGCCGTAAACAGGCGCTTGTCCTTGCGCTGCGAGTTGTGACGCACCACGGCGTTGGCGGCGCTCAGGATGTGACCCGTAGAGCGGTAGTTCTGCTCCAGCTTGACGGTCTTGCAGTTTTTAAAGTCCTTCTCAAAGTCCAGGATGTTGGTGATGTCGGCGCCACGCCAGCTGTAAATGGACTGGTCATCGTCGCCCACGACCATGAGGTTTTGGTACTTGGCGGCCAGCAGGTTGGCAATCTCGTACTGGACGTGGTTGGTGTCCTGATACTCGTCGACGCTAATGTAGCGGAAGCGCTCTTGGTACTTATCGAGCACCTCGGGGCGGGTGCGCAGCAGCTCGAGCGTGCGCACGAGCAGGTCGTCGAAGTCCATCGCGTTGGCGGCGCGCAGGCGGCGTTCCAGCTCCAGGTAGACCTGCGCGGCCTTTTTGTCGTTGGGGCTGTCGGCGGATTTGAGCATGTCCTCGGGGCCGATCATGGCGTTTTTGGCCGAACTGATCTTGCTGCGGATCATATTGATGGGGAATTGCTTTTGCTCGATACCGAGCGCCTGCATAATATCGCGCACCATGCGCTTGGAATCGTCGTCATCGTAGATGGTGAACTGACCGGTGTAGCCCAGCAAGTCGGCGTCCTCGCGAAGCATGCGCACGCACATGGCATGGAAGGTGCACACCCACATACCGCGGGTACCGCTGGGGATGAGTGCCGCCAGACGCTCGCGCATCTCGGCCGCGGCCTTGTTGGTAAACGTGATGGCAAGGATCTGCCAGGGCTTAACGCCCAGGTCGCCGAGCATATGTGCGATGCGGAAGGTCAAGACGCGGGTCTTGCCCGAGCCGGCGCCGGCAAGCACCAGCAACGGGCCCTCGGTGGTCAGAACTGCCTCGCGCTGGGCGGAATTAAGGCTGTCGATGTCGACGAGCGGCTTGGGTGCCGGCGCGGGAGCGTCGTAGATGTCGAGCGGGACGAGCTCGGGTTCCGGCGCAGCGGGGGCAGTGTATGCATCGAGCGGCACGGGTTCCGGCGCGGGCGGCACGGGTACCGCGGCATTCTTTTCCCAGGGCAAGGGCTGGGTCATGGGCGACTCCTCATCTGACGGACGGCGCGCCTGCGGGCGGCGCCATAGTTTGAGCCGTACCAGTATACCGACCCGCGCGGACACCGACGCAAATCACACCACGACTCCGTGCGTCACCATCAGGCCCGCCCCAGCGGATTTGGCGCAATGGGGTCAGGTTACTTTGCACCAATCTATTGACAATCACGAAACCACCGATGTCATGGCAGCAGCAGCGAGCGACGGTCAGGGCGAACAAATTGGCATGAAAAGGGGGCAGCATAGACCTTTTGGTCATGCCGCCCTCTTTGAATGACAAGTTGTCGCTCTGGACGCCGCGCAGCGTCAACCAAGTTACAGGCCGAGCATAGGCTCCAGGACGAAGAAGTATGCGAGCACCACGATGCCCAGGACGATGCGGTAGACGCCGAAGCACTTAAAGTCGTGACGACGGACAAAGCCCATGAGCCACTTGATGGCGATGAGCGACACCACAAAGGCCACAACGCAACCCACGCCCAGGATAGCGACCTCGTTGGCGCCGAACGTACCGCCCTTGATGAAATACTTGACCAGCTTGAGCGCACTCGCGCCAAACATGACAGGGATGGCCAGGAAGAACGTAAACTTGGACGCCACCGAACGCGTGCAGCCCAAAAGCAGGCCACCGATGATGGTGGAGCCAGAGCGCGACGTACCCGGCACCAGCGAAAGTACCTGGAAGCAACCGATGCCCAGCGCCGTCTTCCAGCTCAGGTCCTCGAGCGTAGTGATGGAGCCAAAGTCCAGGTCCTCGTCATCGTCCTCATCCTCGGCAACAGCCGCCGCGGGCGCCGCAAAGTGCGCACCGGCGGGACGTCCGCCCGCCACCACGGCGCGCGAGCCAAACGAACCCGCAACGGCCATTTCCTCGCGCTTGCTGGCACGCCAGTTCTCGATCACGATAAACAGCACGCCGTACACGATGAGCGCCAGCGCCACGACGGGAGCATTGTAGAAATGCTCCTCCATCCAGTCGTTAAGCGGCAGACCGATCGCCGCGGCGGGAATACAGCCGAGCACAATCTTGCCCCACAGCACCCAGGTGTCGCGACGGCCCTCCTTGCCCTTGCTAGGCGAGAACGGGTTGAGCTCGTGGAAGAACAGCACACAGACGGCCAGAATGGCGCCAAGCTGAATCACGACCAGGAACATATTCCAGAACGTCTCGCTCACGTTCATCTTGACGAACTCGTCCACCAAGATCATGTGACCGGTCGACGAAACAGGCAGCCATTCGGTGATACCCTCGACCAGGCCCATGAAGGCAGATTTTAGAAGCTCGATAATATCCAAAGGGACCCCCTCGTTAGACACCCGCCGATATTGTTCTGCGGACGGTGCGGGCGATGTCCCATTATCAACCGTAACGGCGTGCCCAAACCGACCCTTACCAAAAAACTCGCCCGTTCACAGAATTGCGAGCGGTCAAACCCAAATCCTTGGGTATAACTGCAACAAGATAAAGTGTCCGGCGGCCAACGCGCCCGCGCCCGCCCGACGCACGAGCCCCGCGCCCGTGCGATAGACCAAGGAGGAAACCATGAACGAGGGCTACACCAAGGTATTTGTTTCACTCGACGGTACTGAGCAGCAGGATTTTGTGCTCGCACGCGCCATCAAGGTCGCCGCGAACAACGGCGCCAAGCTGATTATCGGGCACGTGATTGATTCGACGGCGCTCGAGAGTGCCGGAGCCTACCCGGTCGACCTAGTTAATGGCTTGGAGGAGGCCTTTAACAACTCGATCGCCAAGCAGCTCGAGGAAGCCAAGGCCAATCCCGACATTCCCGAGGTCGAAGTTATGATTCGCGCCGGCCGCATTCGCGAAACCCTCAAGGACGAGATGCTCGACGTGGTCAAGCCCGACCTGGTGCTCTGCGGTGCCCGCGGCCTATCCTCGATTAAGTATGCGCTGCTGGGCTCGATTTCGACGTTCCTGCTGCGTAACACGGACTGCGACATTTTGGTCGTGAAGTAGGTTCCTTCCCGTCGGCGCAAGGCCTGCGGGGTTATCACGCCGACGTCCTCGCCGCTTCGCGGCTGCGGAATGTTTGCGAGACAAATTGCTCCTG